>CAZSTZ010000042.1:0-34191 GCA_964609515.1 uncultured bacterium
TGTCCTCCTTGTCCTCCTTGTCCTCCTTGTCCTCCTTGTCCTCCTTGTCCTCCTTATCCCCGCAAGTCCGCCGCAAGTCTGCCGCAAGTCTGCCCCCTCCCCGCAAGTCTGCGACAGTCTCTTCTTATGTTGACAAACCGATGGCGTCTGGGAGTTCTTTTTCGACTCGTCGGAGACGGGGGGTGCGATAGGCGATCGCTACGGCTACTATATTCATAATTCCCAACAAGGCAAAGAACAGGGCAATACCGCGCCCGTCGCCGACACCGACAATTCGTCCGACTATCGTATTTGCCAAAAGTCCGTCCTCTGCCATCATCGGTTCGAAGAAACCATCTACCAGAGGACCGGCGCTTAAATAAGTGAGTATCATCAAACCGCACTCGATCGCCCTTTGTAAAGCAAACACCCTACCCTGTAACTTAATCGGTATCTTGTTATGCCAGATAGTATGGTTGAAACTCAAAACGAACGGTCTAGCAAATAAATAGCCAAAAGCGGCGATACCTGCTGCAACTATAGAATTTTGCAAACCTCCGAAGCACAAACAGATGCCTTGGAAGCAGACGAAGGCAAAAATGCCATAAACTCGGCGTTTCGGTCCCGCCCAGGCGCTCACCGCCACGCTGCCGAACAGCATTCCACAACCGCCTATAGATAAAATAAAGCCTAAATCTTGACTGGAACCCAAACTTAAGATTAGAGGCCAGAACACTACCTGGAGAATCCCTTCGCTGAGATAGGTAATGCCCAAAAACAATGTGAGTTTGAGCAAACCAGATCGCTGGACGATGTAATTCCAACCCGAGGTCATTTCCTGCCATAACTGCTCCACTTTTGCCGTGGCGCGATCGCCATAAGCCAGCTCGTCTTCTTCGGTGGGAGTATGTTCTACATCTGGGAAACGAGCGATCGCTAAAGTTCCCAAAGCAAATACAAAAGTAACAAAATCAATTACGAGAACGTTATTTATGCCAATACTTACCACTAACACCCCTGCTAAAGTCGGCCCCAAAATCTTCGCCGTTGCCTTAGACACCTGAGACATACCATTGGCCCTGCTCAAATGTTCTTTCGGCACGACTTGGCCGATGGCTGCCATGTAAGCGGGCCACTGGAAGCTGTTAAAGGCCGAGCTAACGGCCACTCCCAAATAGATATGCCACACCTCCAGACTGTCGTTTCTTATCAGGGCCATGACGATTAAGGCAGCTACCCCCGTGACCGAATCGCTGAGAATCATGGCCCATCGCCGATTCCAACGATCCACTAAGGGTCCGGCAAAGGGGGAAAAAATCAGTCTGGGTAGATAGTTGAATACTTGAACGAAGGCAAATTGGGCGATCGAACCCGTACTTTGATACACCCAGACACCTAAAGCAAATTCGGTCAGACTGGAACCCAATAAGGATACCGCTTGGCCGAACCAAATTAGCAGGAAAGTCCGCATAAGTCGTTTTTGTTCGGATGTTGTAAAGAAAAGTAAACTTGTTAATGTTATAGCCTTTGAGCATAACCATCAGTTTTTATACCGCAGATTATACCCAAGACCCACGAAGTTTTTTCTCTATCTCCAGTTGGAAAAAGCGACTATCCGCCTGATTTATTTTTGGGTACACTGCAATTTTGATATTGCCAAGAATTAGATGCTTTTTGTTAGTTTGTTCTCGGTGTTAGTTGAGCAATTAACAACTAACAACTGACAACTGACAAAGATAGTTAACTTTTTGGTCTTTTTACAAATATGGGATGCTCCCTTATTTTTTACCGCTAAAGCGGTTACGACGAACCTGTTCTTCCCAAATAGAAACCAAATTAGAAACAGACTCCTCCCAATTATATTTGCCGACGCATTCGAGACCTTTGCGCCCCATTTCCTCCCGCAAATTTTTATTTTCAATTAATAGCTTTAACTTTTGAGAAAAATCCTCTATATCCTGGGGAACGTACAAAAAACCATTAACTCCGTCTTCAATATTTTCTACTACTCCACCGGCCCTGGGAGCAATAACAGGAATTCCCGAAGCAAAAGCTTCGATAACAGTTAAACCTCGATTTTCCTTCTCAGAATTTGTGGCATGAATATCGCTATTAGCAAATAAAGCAGGCATCTTTTCCGGGGCAACTCTACCGAATAAATAAAAATTGAGATTTAACTCTTTAAATTTATCCTCTATTTCCTTCAACATCGGTCCGTCGCCAACTACCAAAATAGCCACATTTTCCCAATCAACAATTTGTTTAATCCTAGGGAAAGATTTAAGACCAAATCCCCAACCTTTATCGGGAGTTAAACGGCTGGCAAAGATTAACTTTACCTTTCGATCTACTTCTGGCAGCCCGTAATTTTTAGCGAAAAAACTCTCTTCGCGAAAATTAGGATTAAACTTTTCCGAATCAAAACCAAGTAAATTAACATAAACAGCTTTTTTAATCCCCATTTTGACATTTTTTTCGTAAGTAATGGGGCTGGTAAACATTGTCAAATCGTAACTGTTGTAAATCCAGAGAAATATTTGCTTGAAAATATAGCGAACTACGGCGATGCCTGCTGGTGGGAGGGGGAAATAATCGTCGGCGTATTCGAGAAAGTTGGTGCGGAAAAAACAGACGCAGGGAATAGCGGCTTTTTTAGCATAATCGATTCCAGTTCTGCGGAAAAAACCAAAAAATAAGCGTTCTGCTTCGTCAACGTGAACGATGTCTGGTTGAAATTTTTCTAGTTCTTTTAAGAGGGTTTTATAAGATTTAATGCTGACATTGCGCTCGAAATCTAAATCCAGAAAAGGGGTGCTATGCAAATTAATAACTCTGACTCCGGGAAACATATTTCCGGTGTAATCTCCCCAGTTGGGATAGACAGTTTCTAAAGCGCTATAATCGGGGCAAAAAAATAAAACTTCGTGCCCCCACTCGCTGAGTTTTTTCAATCGATATAAAGCCGTAACGGTAACGCCATCGACTACGGGAAGAAAACCAGAAGAAATAATGGCAACTTTCATAATTAAGTGACGAATGCTACTTCGCCAGAAGGAACTAATATATCAAAATACAATTGACCGTTTCGTTTTAAGCCAATAATGCCGAATCATTTTACTTTAGTAGAACTGTTACAACATCGCTGCAAAACCCGACCGGAACGAATTGTCTATACCTTTTTGGCGGACGGCGAAACCGAGTCTGGCAGCCTTAGCTACGAACAATTGGAGGGACAGGCCAGGGCGATCGCCGTCCAGCTTCAAAATCTCAGGGCAGCTCGAAGTCGGGCCATCCTAGTTTATCCCTATACTGCAGGCCTGGAATTTATCGCGGCCTTTTTCGGCTGTCTGTACGCCGGAGTGGTGGCAGTCACGGATAACCCGCCCCGCTCCAGTCAATCTCTGGTGGAGCTGCAAGAACGGATCGAGTCTTCCGGGGCAACAGTGGCCCTCACTACTGGTTCTCTGTTGACTCAAATTAAAAGCCAACTGGCAAAAAATCCCGAACTAGCCCCAAAACTAAAGGCCTTTGCGTCATCTCAGAAACCCGGTTTTTTGGAAAAACCGGGTTTCTTGACCGACTCTCTAACCCCAAAACTCAAGACCCTGCCTTGGATCGCTACGGATAGTATCCCCATTACGGAAGCTGAGGAGTGGATAGAACCGAACCTGGATGGCGATACCGTCGCTTATATGCAATACACCTCCGGTTCTACTGGAACTCCCAAGGGGGTGATGGTTACTCATAGCAACATTCTTCACAACTCGGCGGTTATTTATCAATGCTTCCAACATTCGCCAAGCACTAACGGGGTGATGTGGTTGCCGATGTTTCACGATATGGGATTAGTTGGAGGAGTTATGCAACCAATTTATAGCGATCGCCCAACGGTTCTCATGTCTCCTGTGGCCCTCATTCAAAAACCTTGGCGTTGGTTGGAGGCAATTTCCCGCTATGGGGCAACCACCAGCGGCGGTCCGAATTTTGCCTACGATCTGCTGTGGCGGCAGGCGACGCCAGAAAAGCTGGCAAATCTCGATTTAAGTTCTTGGGAGGTTGCTTTTTCTGGGGCGGAACCGGTGAGGGCGGAAACTCTGGAACGCTTTGCCGAGACTTTTGCCCCTTGCGGTTTTCGGCGGGAGGCGTTTTATCCTTGTTACGGTCTGGCGGAGGCGACTTTGTTTGTTTCTGGGGGTTGGAAAGATTCTGCGCCGCAGGTTAAGTATGTGGATGCTGCTGCAATGGCCGAAAATCGGGTGGTGGAGGTGTCGCCAGAAGCAGGAGGAAAGGCGATCGTTAGTTGCGGCAGGGCGCGCTCGGGGGATGAAATCGCGATCGCGGACCCGGAAACCGTAACCCCGCTGCCAGAAAACCGAGTGGGCGAGATTTTAATCGCAGGTGCGGGAGTGGCGAAGGGATATTGGCGGCAACCGGAGGAGACGAAACGAACTTTTGAGGTTTATTTGGGGGAAGGGGAAAAACGGGGTCCGTTTTTGCGTTCGGGAGATTTAGGCTTTTTGTCGGGGGGGGAGTTATATATTACCGGTCGGATTAAGGAGTTGATGATTTTCTGGGGACGCAACCGCTACCCCCAACAGATAGAAGAGACGGTGGAGAAGTGCCATCCTGCTTTGCGCTTTGGTTGCGGCGCGGCTTTTTCTATAGAAGTAGAAAATGAGGAAAAGTTAGTAGTTGCTTTTGAGGTGGAACGTTCTTATTTGAGGAAGTTAAATGTTGAGGAAATAGTCGGGGCGATCCGTCTGGCAGTGGCGGAGGAACAGATGGTGGATGTTTGGGCGATCGCGCTGTTAAAAACCGGCAGCATTCCCAAGACTACCAGCGGCAAAATTAGAAGGGGAGAATGTCGGCGGCAGTTTTTAGAAGGGGGTTTGTCAGTGGTGGGGGAATGGCGAACTCCTGAAGCTGGGAATTTTTTGAGGCAATGGTCGATAATTTCATTTAATCAATGATTGAACAATAAAGTAGTAAACCCTCTTCTTTTCAAGAAGGGGTAATTGTTAATTGTTGAAAAGCAAGTGTTTTTTATACATAAAATGTTCGATACCGATAAAACAAGAAATCAAAAACGAACGTTAAGCAAAGAAATAGTCTTTTCTGGCGTAGGTCTGCACGGCGGCATCGCGACTCGCGTTCGTATTTTACCAGAGACAAGGGATAGGGGACGCTATTTTGTGAGAACAGACATCCCCGGAAGCCCAACTATACCCGCAACCATCGACTCCGTAGTCGCCACGACTCTTTCCACCGAACTAGGCAGAGGGGAAGCGAAAGTCCGAACGGTGGAACATCTCTTAGCCGCTTTAGTAGCAAGCGGTGTCGAAAGGGCCCGCATCGAAATAGACGGTCCCGAAGTCCCCCTCCTCGACGGTTCCGCCCAACCCTGGGCCGAAGCGATCGCCACGGCATGCCTAAGGGTCCCTAACCCCGACACCTCGTCAGCAACTCCAAAAATCCAAAATCCAATTTGGGTACGGAAAGGGGAAGCTTTCACGGCAGCCCTTCCGAGTCCCGAAACCAGATTTAGTTACGGCATCGACTTCGACCTGAAAGCGATCGGCAACCAGTGGCACAGTTGGTCCCCTGCCACCGAGAGTTTTACCGAAGCGATCGCCCCCGCCCGCACTTTTGGCCTTGCCGACCAAATCGAACAACTATTACAATTAGGCTTAATCAAAGGAGGCAGCCTCGAAAATGCCCTCATCTGCGGTCCCGAAGGCTGGTTAAACCCACCCTTGAGGTTTGCCAACGAACCAGTAAGGCACAAACTCCTAGATTTAATAGGAGATCTGAGCTTATTGGGCACTATCCCCCAAGGCCATTATTTAGCTTATAAAGCCAGCCACAACCTCCACATCCAGCTCGCCCAAAAAATCAACGAAGCAATGGCCTAAAAGTCAGATGAAAAAGATTATTGTCACCCCTAAATGGTAGAATCGCTGGAAAGGCCAATCAAATCAATAACCAAAATACTGCCAATGTCCCATGTTGACGTAAAAACCAATGAATCGGCGGCTACAGAAAGCGAAGAGCAAACCGAGGTAGCCGAAAAAGCCGCTCCCCCCGAGCCCAAGATTCTTAACGTAGAAGACATCCACAAACTCTTGCCCCATCGTTACCCCTTTGCTTTGGTCGATCGCATTATTGAATATGTGCCGGGGGAAAAGGCAGTGGGCATCAAAAACGTTACTTTTAACGAACCCCACTTCCAAGGTCATTTTCCCCGAAGGCCAATCATGCCAGGAGTATTAATCGTGGAAGCGATGGCTCAAGTTGGCGGGGTGGTTTTAACTCAATTACCAGACTATGATGGAGGCTTATTTGTCTTCGCCGGCATCGATAAAGTCAGGTTTCGCCGTCCAGTAATACCGGGAGACCAACTGGTAATAACTGCTGAGTTGCTCTCCATAAAGCGCCGTCGTTTCGGTAAAATGCGGGCTATAGCTGAAGTAGAAGGCCAAAAAGCTGCTGAAGGGGAATTAATGTTCTCTTTGGTGGACTAAAAAAAACGAAATGAAAACCTTGATTCACCCCACGGCTGTTATTTCTCCGGATGCCTACCTGCACCCAAGCGTGCAGGTGGGTCCTTATGCTGTTATTGGAGAAGAAGTTAAGGTAGGGCCGGGGACAACTATTGGAGCCCATGCGGTTATCGAAGGACCGACGGAAATAGGTTCGGGGAATCGCATTTTCCCGGGGGCGGTAATAGGTTTGGAACCCCAGGATTTAAAATATGATGGTGCTAAAAGTAGCGTCAAAATCGGGGATAACAATCAAATTAGAGAATATGTTACTATCAATCGCGCTACTGAAAGAGATGAATTTACAGTTATCGGGAACAATAACTTGTTAATGGCTTACGTTCATGTAGCACATAATTGCTTCATTGCAGATTCTGTAGTTATCGCTAACGGTGTAGCCCTAGCAGGTCACGTCAAAATAGAATCCAGGGCGGTAATAGGCGGGGTTTTGGGCATCCATCAATTTGTTCGCGTCGGTAAAATGGCAATGTTAGGAGGCATGAGTCGTATCGATCGCGACGTTCCTCCTTTTATGTTGGTAGAAGGCAACCCCCCCAGAGTGCGATCGCTCAACCTCGTAGGACTAAAACGCGCTAGGATAAACCCTACAGATTTAGCAACCCTCAAAAAAGCTTTCCGCATTCTCTATCGTTCCGGCAAACCGATAAAGGAAGCTTTGTCAGAATTAGAACTACTAGCAGATAACGAGTATATCAAAAAGCTCTATCAATTTATCGATAATTCATTAAGCGAAAGTCGTCGAGGTTTGACTCCGGGAAAAAGATAAATGAAAATATTGATAAGTACCGGCGAAGTCTCGGGCGACCTCCAAGGATCCCTTCTAGTAAAAGCGCTAAAACGTCAAGCCCTCTCCCTGGGACTAGATTTAGAAATCGTCGCAGTTGGGGGAGAGAAAATGGCGGCGGCGGGGGCGCGATTATTAGGGGATACCAGCAGTATCGGTTCGGTAGGAATTATCGAATCTTTGCCCTATGTTTTACCAACTCTTCAGGTTCAGAAACAAATCAAACAATTTCTCCTGCAGGAATCTCCAGAGGCGATCGTTCTCATCGACTACATGGGACCGAATCTGGGAATTGGTACTTACATCCGCAAGCGCTGGCCGAAGATACCGATAATCTGGTACATCGCGCCCCAAGAGTGGGTCTGGTCTCTGGGAGGTAACAATACTGCTCGAATTGTGACTTTAGCAGATTTGCTACTGGGGATTTTTCCAGAAGAGGTGCGTTATTTCCGAGAAAAAGGAGCCCGAGTTGCTTGGGTAGGTCATCCAATCTTAGATAGAATGGCAGCGGCACCCACTCGGGAGGATGCCCGTCGAGTTTTGGGAATAGGGGAGGATACGATCGCGATCGCTCTTTTACCCGCCTCTCGCCGACAAGAACTTAAATATTTAATGCCGGTGATCTTCGAGGCAGCTAAAATTATTCAGGAGAAATTGCCCCAGGCGCATTTCTGGATTCCCCTTTCTCGGGAAGATTTCCGCCGCCCCATTGAAGAGGCGATGGAAAAGTATGGATTGCGGGGGACGATTTTGGCAACGGATTTTGTAACGGATTTAACGGATGGGTTTTTGAATGAGGAATTGGGGTTAACGGTTTTAGCGGGGGCGGATTTGGCGATCGCTAAATCGGGCACCGTCAATCTAGAAATAGCTTTGTTGGAAGTGCCGCAAGTAGTTATTTATCGAGTAAATCCGATTACTGCTTGGATTGCCAGGCACCTTCTGAGGTTTTCTATTCCTTTTATGTCTCCGGTTAATTTAGTAGAAATGAAGTCTATCGTCCCGGAATTTTTGCAAGAAAAAGCTACTCCAGAAAATATCGCTAACGAAGCTTTAGAGTTATTATTAAATGACGAAATTAGAGATAAAACGATTAAAGATTATCAAGAAATGCGTCGGGCGTTAGGAGAAGTTGGAGTATGCGATCGGGCTGCTAAAGCAATTTTAGGTTCTGTTTGTAAGGTGCGCAGTGCGCACCCTACTGGCTAATTTGTAAGGTGCGCACTGCGCACCCTACTAGCTAATAAAAGGTAATCCAATTCCCAATTCCCAATTCCCAATTCCCCAATTATGAAAAAATATCGAATTATTGTTTTAATCGGTTTATTTTTACTGGTGCCCTTGGGTTTGGCAGCAAAGTTTTATCAAGGGCCGTTAGACTATTGGGTTAATAATTCTTTTAGCTCGATATTTTACGAAGCTTTTTGGATTTTTTTAGCGATATCTATTCGCCCTCAATTGCCTCCGGGATGGGTGTCGTTTTGGGTGTTTGTCGTTACTTCAATTCTGGAGTTTTTGCAATTATGGAAACCGCCTTTTTTACAAGCAATAAGAAGCACTTTTATGGGGAGAATGCTTTTGGGGACGACTTTTGTTTGGTGGGATTTTTTCTATTACGTTTTGGGATGTAGTTTGACTTGGTTATTTTTGCGTTATTTGAAGTTGTTTTTGCGCGAAAGAAAGTAAAATTGTAGGTCGGGCTCCGCGACAGCGCAACCCAACAAGATAGGCGATCGCTCTTCATCCAAAAAGAACGCAATTAGGGAATTGTTTCTGTTTTAATTTCTTGAATAATAGCCGAAATTTCTGCTTCCGACTGAATGTGTCGGGCTAAAACTCTGGCGGTTTTTTCTAAGAGGCGATCGGAAAATAGTTTAGCTAAATCTTGTCGAAGTTCTTGCCCGATATAAAATTTGAGCAAAGCTTCCACGGACATATCTCGATAGTCGGCTACTTCTTGTAAAGATTTTAGGGTGTCTTTTGGTATTTGGAGGGATACGGTTTCCCTTGGGCGGGGTTTGATTTTTAATTCAGAATTGTTCGTAAGATTTTCTTCCTTAAAATTGTAGGTTGGGTGGAGCGATAGCGCAACCCAACAAGATAAGTTGCAGAGTGCGTCAGAATAATGACTCTGACGCACTAACTGACCTACTAAAAAACAGCCACTAGAACTTCTGGGAATATTCATTTTTGAGATGTAAAGCAATGGTATTAGTCTCAGCTTGATTTCGGCCAGTGGTTTGAATGCACAACCCATAGCCAGCATCAGTCCAAGTTAAAACAAATTCTACAATTCCATCTGACTTAGTGCGTCGAATCTCCTCCGAACGTTTGGGATTAAAAGGCAATGAGTTGACAATATTTTTAACGTAAGGAGAGCGAACAATTTTTTTGGCAAACTCTTCTAAAACATCTTTGCCGTGGTCCTCTCTGAGATTGATTGGTTTCTTTTCTGGAGGAGTATCATCTTGAGGAATAACAGACAAAATTGTGGATTCCTGTTTGGCAAATTGCAATCGCGATCGCTCGTTAAACAGCACCCCCATCGCCGATAAAGTGACGTAGGCAACCCCATCAATAACTTCCTCATCAACCAATGCTGAGAAATATTTATTATCGATAGGCGTTTCTATGTCAGATTTTCGCAAAGTTTGGTCGCTTTCCAATTGAGCAAAAAACGAGTAATTATTCAGCCATAAAGCTAAATCTAATGCTACTGGTTGAGGTGGCAGCTCGATAACTTCCGAAAACTTCTCAAACAAATAATAGACAGGAATCTCCAAAGCTTGTCCGATCGTACCAGCAAAAGAAATTTGCGCTTTATATCCCCCAGTAGCATTAATAGCTATAGTTTCTGGGGAAAATTTTCTGACTTCGTGGCTAATTTCTCGCACCAAATTTTTTAATCCTTCTTGCTTAAAAGCTTTAACACTATCATCGCGCAAACCTGCTAAAACTCGCGCTTCAACGCTTTTAAATTGCAAAGGATTTTCGCGATTTTGGTAATACAATTTTAGTAGTTTACCTATATCTTTGCCATCATCTGTATCGGAGACTAAAAAAATTAAGCGCTCTCGTTCTTGAAGTACCTTGCTCTTGCAAATACTTGTAATTGAATTAATTTCCGCACCACACAAATAGTCTGAAGGTTGTAATGTGTTTACCAATAGCAGCGACAAATTTTTCCAGTTTTTATCCTCGAATCCTTGTTTAATTGAAGCATCCTCGGCTTTTCTAAGGTTGTTTAATAAGCTAGTGCCAACAGTACAAATAAGCGTGTTTCTCATCATTACCTCTTTTAAATTTCTAAGTTAACAACTGTATGCCCCATTCCCAAACGACATTTAATCCCCGTCCCCGAATACTGACTATATTCTACCAACAAATTCGCGACATTGGCGAGTAAAGGATCGGTTTTATAAGAAACCTGCAAACTTACATCCCCAAGAAACCCATTTACATAACCTCTGGGCATTTGAAAATAACGAGTTTTAATTCTGTGACGAGCGATCGCCACATATTTTTCCAAATAACCAATTAAGTCATCCCCACCCAAATAAACCGGCGCAAAATTATTCCATCGCTGCAACCAACTTCTAAACATCAAACTCGGCAAAGGTAAAGGTAAATAAATACCGCTTTGAGCAAAGGCAGTGGGAGTAATAAATTGTAAATTAAAACGGCGGATCGGTTCCGGTTCGTTAGCAACAAAAGTGGCGTACATTTCTTCGTAACTCGTAACTTCATCCAAGCGATCGCTCGTTTCAAACTTTGCCCCCATTAACTCCAAACCTGGGGATAAATCTAAGGAGGCGATCGCTTTAGAAGCAAATTCATTTAACCCGCAAACCGACAAACTGTAAACTTCCTCTGGTGAAAAAGTCAGAAAATCTTCAGAAGCAGTACAGCGACCGACTAGGGCCGAATAACTAACAGGAGGAAACTCCTCTCCCTTCATTTCCAAATCCATTTTCCGATGCAACTCTTTCACCAATTCCAAACCATAAGCGCGATGTAAAACTGCCGGTTCTGATAAACTTAAATTCCAACTAGATCGAATTAACATTATTTGTCTATAGAGTTAATTTTTTGTCGGTTTTTCGGTATCTCAGAAACCCGGTTTCTCAAAGAAACCGGGTTTCTTGGCAAGCTTTCTATTCAAAGCCCCCCTTTTTAAGGGGGGTTTGGGGGGATCGTAAATATTTCGCTAACACCAAAAATCCTATAAAACCTCAAAATTAACCCATCCGGGCACATATCGAATTTCACCTTTATTATTAAGAACGACGCGGCGAGATTTTGGCGCTTCAAAACCGGGCGCTTTATTATTTGGATGACAAATATCCCGCACTTCTCCTGCTAAATTTTCATCTTCATACAACATACTAATTGTCGTTCCTAGAATGCTGGTTCCCCAACCAATTCTTAAATCGTAAGGACAATTAGGTTTTTCATAATAGTTTTCCCACAATAAATCGAAATCTAAATTTTCGCCTCTGTGCGTGTTATTTCCTATCTTTTCCCAATATTTAACTTCTGCATTCCATTGGTCTTGGGCAAATTCTCTGCAAATATTTAGCAAATCTTCGACGTTATTAAAAGGTATTTTCATGCCTTCGTTATGTCGGAACCAAGAGAGCATTTCTGAATTAATGCTAATCGTAAATTCCGTCTTAACGTTCCACACCATCTCCGCATAAATAGATTCTCTATATTTGGCATTGTAATCTTCAAACCTGCTGGAAACTATTACTTTAGCGGCGACTGCGAGATTTTTATAAAGAGTTTTACCTTTTTTATTAACTTTTTGAAATTCTAAAAGCGGTTGGGAATCTGTCACTTGAACTGCCCGCATAAAATCGGTATTGGCAGAACAACTTTTAACGTCAGCTTTTTGGTTATTAAAGTAAAGAGAAAAGTCAGAAAAGAGAGAATCCATAAATAAGCGATCGTCTCTAAATTTTGCCTTTCTCCTCAGCTCTCCCATGCTGTTTTTCAGTTGTTTTTCTATGTCGCTGAGTTGATTTTTTTGAGGTACTCCATACCTGTCTGGATGCTTCAGCAAATGATAAGCAACCGCAGTTCTAATCGCACCCTTAATCGAAGTTCCTGGAAGATAAATTTCTCCCAACCCGTTGCGAATCATGGGACGAAAATTAGTAATTTTATCCTCAGTCCATTTGCGACTAATTCCTGTTTCTGGAAACAGCGGTTTACCATCTAATTTTTGGTTTCGCCAATTATCGCCAAACGTATCTTCTAAAAGAGTGTAAATTTCTTGACGGTCTTCAATTCTATTAATATATTCTTGCAACCTTCCCCGTTGGTAAAGCGCTTTTGCCAGCAAATCGGGGTTAGGGATATAAACCCGACTGCCAGTTTGAACGTATTCAAAAGGATTGAGTTGAGAAAATTGCGACCCAATATGTAAAATTGGGCTGGTAAGTCGAATCTTTTTCGACTCAAAAACATCGGGTTTAATAATCGCATCTTCCACATTAGTTGTTATCATTTTTATCCCCCTCTATTTTAATAGGCAAACTGACGCTAATACCGCTGCGATAAACGGAATGGGCGGTAAAACCATCTGGCGTGACATCTGCCAATTTTCCCTCCGGTTTAAAGGGAAAAACCGAACCTTCGGCAAACATTTGAACGGACTGGCGTCGCTTTTGAGAACCAGTAGGAGAAGCAACGATCCATCCGCTTCGTTTTAGCAATTCGTAACTGGATGTTTTCAAGTTCTCCCCACTAATTAAATCCGAGTCATTATCCCAAAACAAACTAATTAAACCGTGGCGTTGACCGCCCGAAAAATGTAAAACATCGTGCCAATTTGAACCGGAATTAATGGGAATTTCTGTTACTGTAAATTGACCCGCACCCCTCGACCGCAGACCGCCAATTCCTTCTTCTCCCAGAAAGTTTAAAACTGCCGAAAAAGTTTTCGCAAAATCCGGTTCTGGGAAGTATGCTAAAAAGTACAAACCGGTTAAACTATTAACATCGTTGCCGTTAGCTTCCCATTGATAGCGAACGAATTGAACGTAATAAATATTAGTCGATCGCGTCGTTCTATCTACAACTGTTTTGGGAATTTTTTCTTTTTTAAATCCCTTACCGTAGTCAAAAATTCCGGCTTTTTCTAGTTGGCGATTTGTAGTTTCTTCTTTTTTTGCTTTGGCGATTAATTCTTGCTTATCTACATCTGAAAATCCCTCTCCTTGATACCAGCGCTGCCAAACTGACAAAGGTAAATAGTTTAACTTTTTGTACTCTTTAGCAAATTCCAAGCTTTCTTCTGGAAAGTTCAAAGGACGTTGGTAAGGACGCGGCAGATAGTAAACAAATTCATCGCCAAATTTTCGATAAATAAAAGTCGAACTGAGACGAAAAGGCGGTTCGTTTCCAGACTTAAATTTGGCTATTAATTCATCTATTTTGTCTGGAAATAACCGCACATAAGCACCAACCCAACCGCTAAAAATGGTGTCAGAACGCACCATTTCGTTAGTGGATTCCATGCCGATGCCCAACTCGCCAAAGTGGGCGAGGTTGCGTCCAAATTCCAACCGAAATAATTTCCATTCACCCATAATTTATTCTTGATTTGGTGGTAGTAATCTTTGCTGGATTTCGTCTTTCAAAGTGCCAAAAGTTTCTAGCAAGTCTGCCGTATTATTTTTAGTAGCTATCTCGCCAAAAGTTCCCCCATTTCCCGATAGCAAACGTTCGGGATTTAGGTCGCGGTAGAAAATTTTGAAATCTTGAAAACTGACTTTTCCATAACCCCGAGAACCGTGACCGCCAAGGGCGTCATCTTCTAAAATGGCGAGGGCGATCGCTAAATTCCTAATATCCTCTTCTACTTGTGTTTCATCTTCAATGGTATAGACCATTTCAAAATGAAATTCTGCTCCTCTGGGGACTCGTTCTACTTGTCTGGGATTTGCCGCCGCCGTGACGCGATCTATTCCATTTTCAAACTTCCACTCGCTCATGTAGAAAGTAGTGTCGCTTTGTTCGAGTTTGTTCGCAGATTCTTCTAATAAATGACAATCTCGAACTATTAAACGGGCGGGCGAGTTTCGTCCGGTAACTTGGGCATATTCTTTATTGTCAATTGTCTTCTTTTTAGAGTTATTTTCTAACAATCCCTCCCTGTCAGCAATGGCAGTTTCAATCCAACAAGTCACGCCAGTGGAACCAAAAACGCGACAAACCGGACAAGTTCTCGCCCCCTCAAACTTAATAAATTGCCCGTCAATTTCCGTCACTCCGTCCGCTAAATCGTCGCTTTCATAACGATAAGTTCCCGATCCGCCGGGTCGGTTTACCGGTTTTTGTAACAATCGTTCTAAAATAGAACGCAATTTACCTTTTATAGAAGAACCGGGTAAATAGGGCTGACGAGTCATGGGGTCGCGAATTATCGGTTTATCCAAACCGCCGATTTCTAAATTTTCCCCTCCCCCACCGATATGCAGTCCGGTTTCTACTTTTAAAGTGCTGGTTAATTTGAGTTTGCCGAGCAATTTTTTCTGCGGTTTTTCAACAGTCGATACGGTCATTAATCTTTTCCTCCTGCGGCTTTATGATAAGCAATAATTGATTCGGTCAATTGTACGAAACGGGTGAAGTCTTCTGCTTCATTTATCTGGTTAATTGCTGCTTCCATAACTAACTGCAAATCTACAGCACCTTTTTGTCTGGCAGCAGCATAAGCAAGTTGCGGTCTTAGCAATTGTACCCCAGATTTTATCTCCTCGAAATCTTTCTCTTTTTCTGGTTGAGCTTTCAGGCGATTAACTGCATCTAAAAACTTTCTAACTTGATTTGTTTTCAATTTTGTAGCTAGTATTTTGCCCAGCCTTTGGGTGTCATTTACCATCTCTTTTATTTGATATTCCCTCAAACCAGTTTTAAAGCTCTTAATTCTCTTTTCCATTTCCTTAACAATATCGTCCCTTGAATTAGTCTGAGATTGTCTCGACTGGTTATTTCTATTACTCCCACTGGAGTTTCCCGTTCGCGGTCTATTTACAGGTCTGTTTGCTTCTGGTGTCATAGCTTTTTTCTAACTTCGATAAAAGTTTAATTCAACCTTGCAATATTTGTTCTGCGGTTAACTGCAATTGGGGAAAAGTTTGAGAAACAATTCCATCGCTGCCCCGGTATTCTGCCTCTTCATAAAAACCGTCAACCAAGGATAAAATGCTGACTTTTTGCTCCATTGGATCGACGATCCAATATTCAGGGATTCCTGCGACGCTATATTCAGATCGCTTAAACCGATAATCTCGATTTATTGACTCTGGACTGACAATTTCCACTCCCACTAAAGCCGAATCAATTATAGCAGATACATCGAGTTTTTCCAAAATTTGCTGGCGAGTCGTCACGCACAAATCGGGTATTCGCGCTCTACTTACCGAAGTTCTTACCCCTACAGATTGCAAACACACCCAAGGCAATTGTAATCGAGCTATTTCTGCTTCTATCGCATTATTCAGCAAACGAATAATTAAAGCATGACGGCCTGTTGGTGGGTTCATTAAAATTAATTCTCCATCTTCTAATTCATAACGATTATCCGTCCCATCGTCGTAACGGATATATTCTTCAAAAGTGAATTTTTGTTTTGTGGTAACAGTCATTTTTTTCAATCCGTTTTACGGTTTAATAACTCTATCCAAGTGGCGATAGCTCGAAAATAAGGTGCGTTATAAGGACTCTTTAAAGATGTCCTAAAATCCGCATCTTCTAGCACGCTTTTCGGAAGTCGCGCCAAAGTGTAAGCTATTTTTGGCAAGTGCAAATAATAGCGAATATCTTTGAGTTCGTCTTTATAACTTTCTTTACCTTTTCGTTTCTCCTCAATCTCCTTAATTTTTTGACTTTGAATTTGAGCAGTTGCTAACAAATTCCGCACAAAACTGCGGGAATAATTAGCATCGACATTTTCCAGTTTTTCCACAAAAGGAATAATGCCCCATAAGCTAGGCATACTTTCTGGATTTAAGTATGTTTGAATCTCTTTTTCCAGATTTTCTTGTTTAATTGTACCCAACCATTCATCCCATTTAAAAACCTCCCCAAATAATCCCAAACTATCGCGACCGTTTCCTTTAGCAGCACTTTCGGCCTCCCCAGATTCTTCTGCAGATTGATAAAGAGGAAATTTACTCCCGGCAATGCTAATTCCACCCGATAAAGTAATATCTGGATTGTAACCGGTGTACGCCCGAAATGCCTGATAGACATCAAAGGCAAAATCTACTACTTCGTTCCACGAACCGCTGACAAATAAATCGTCCCCTCCCGCATAAATAAAGACTAAGCGATCGCCTTCCCCCTCCTTTAAAACTTTAGCATCTTTTAAATTTTCTGGCAAATTCTCGACCCGGTTTTTTGCCAAACTATTCAGATAAGTTTTAAAGAAATAGCTCATTTGCCGAGAAAGTCCCGCCAGTCTGGTTAATGAATGTTTATCCCCCAAACCTTTCGCAAAAATTTGTCCGAGTCTATCGACATCCATCCTTAAATAACCAACTCGCTTAACCCCTTTTGCTTCTTCTGCTAGTTCTTCTCCCCGCATTGTACGCGGTATTTTTCCTCCGATTTCTTCTACTCTTTTGGCGTAATTTCCTAATAACAAAGGTGCGGGGCTTTTTAAAGAAATAAATTCGTAGCTGTTAATAGTCCAATCGTTGACATATAAAGCCGCATTAGCACCCTTAACTATGGTTTGTCGATTCTCGCAAATATGATAATAAGACTTGATTTCCTCCAATTCAAAAGCAATAGGTTCTGTTAAACCTTTTATGTCTTTTTCTGAAGAACGAACTAGAGCTTTAACTCCCAATAGCTTACCTCCCAATTCGTACATCTCTCGGCAAGTTTTACAAGCTGGCACTGCATCGTTTTCTTTGCTTAATGGCTTTAAATCTGTGGTATCGTCTCGATGACAAACTCGACATCTTTGTTCGTAACTTTTCTTAACCGTTAAAACATCTGAAATTTGCTCTATAAATTTGCGAGACTTTTGTTGGTTTACTTTAGCGATCGCCTCATTCCAATGGTCCCCTATTTTTTTATTCGCCACATCTTCTATCCGAAAACAATAACAGTCTAAAGCTAAAAATACTTTTTCTTGAAACTCCTTTTTTAGCCATTTATTAAAAGAAGAACGAACATCTTTTACCACCTTTTCTGTATTCTCAGTCGCCGGTGCTAATAAATATAAATTCCCGCCGCCAGAATAAATAACGCTGGTACGAGGTAAATTCAATCTTTCCAAAAGTTGCTGCACTATTTCTTCTGCAACTAACTCCAAATAAAAGCTTCTGGCGCGTAAAGATTTAAGGGCACCGTCGGCAGAAATAGTGTAAATAAACTTTTGAATACCCGATAAATCTCCGGCAACTAAACAGATATTTTCGGCTTCGGGGTTGTGAGCGATCGCGCAAGCAACCCCCGCCACCGATTTTGCCATATCTATTAAAGCAACATCCCGCTGACAAAAGCTCAAACACGAGCCATATTTCTCAACAATTAATGTCAGCAAAGATAAATTTTTGCAGTCGTCTGGTTTAAGATTTTCTACCGCTTCTTTAACCAAATGTTTATAGTCGATTAAATCGAAATCCTCTTTTTTTTCTACAGGATAAGGAATAGTGGGTTCTGAATCTTCTATAGGTCTAACTGGCACATAATTAATTAATTTTTCTCGTTGATTTTTACCAAGTTTCACATAATCAAAGATTAACTCCAATTCACCGAGATTTTCATCTTTCCACGACAAGATTTCTTTTGCTTTTTCAACTGCTTTATCTATTTTTGAAACCTCACAGCCATCTGGTATTGTAGTCCCAGCCCAACGTGCTAAAACTGAGACGGCATCTTGCATAACTTTTAACGCTATTTCTTCTGTCATAATCTTAAATTGTTCCAGCAATAAGGGAGTTGGAATTTAATAACGTACCGACTGTTGGGTTGCGTTTCACTCCACCCAACCTACAAAACTATTGCTTCTGTCATAAGTACCTGGGAAAAATTAATTAGATACCGAACAGACAAGATGTCTGTTCTACGGGATAATAATGTCCCCCGCGAAAGACAGTTTCATTCTCCCGCAATCTCGACTATATCAGATATGTTGCCACGCCCGGGCTCTTTATAGAAAAATTTTATAATCTCTTTATTTTTTGACTACCAATCGTTTGAAAACTAATCTTACTTAAATTCATACTAAAATCGCCTCCCCCAGGATGCGTAGAGATTAATTCTGTCTTGGAAGTGGCGACGACAAATAAATTAAAAGATTGATGAAATATAGGAACCTTCTAAGAATGACGAAAAGCGATCGTCATTCTTAGAGGGATGCTATTTTCGTATAAATTCAGATAAGGGACTTGCCAAAAAATAGAGTACCAATTGTAGGTTGGGCGGGGATGCAACGGAACCCAACACATCGGTATTTTATTAAATTGCAAGTCCCTAAACTATATCTGTTTTTTTTTGCAAAATCTTAAACTGTACGATCCACCCTTTAACTCTAAGCAAACTCGAGCTGCGATCGCAGCATTAATAACTCTTGGGGTTCGGCCAATAGCTTAACGGTAACTGAGGTAATCTCCCCTTGGGAATCGAGAAAAAATTGCCAACTAACATTAACTCCAAATAATGGAGTATCCACCTTGCCCGTGAGGAAGATTTCGGTCTTACCGTCTTCGAGTTTGTGACTAACTCCTTCCCGAGGATAGAGTTGCATCCCCTCTGCTTCTACTTGGAGATAGATGGCGATCGCCTCTCTGCCGGTTATAGGTTCTTCAAAAGGCGGATTTAAAACACCATCGCGATGGAACAGAGCTACAGTCGTTTCAAAATCTCCTGCATTCATGCTTGTAAAATAGCGCCAGACAGAAGGTTCTCTAATGTCGGCAATTCTTTGAGAAAGGGAACCGGCATTTTTTGGTAGGGTATATAAATTCGTTGATGCCATATAATTCTTCCTTCCTTAAGGATGACTCTTTATTTATAGCAATGCTTGCTTCCATTTGACATCTTTCCCAAGAGTTAAAATTAAAAGTTAACTCTGCTGTCGAAGGATATAGACAAACTCTGGCAAGCTTGTTGTTTCCATAGTAGCAGGCTTAATCCCGGCTTGAGGGTTACTAAGGCTACAAATAGCTTTTTTTTTACATTTAATCAAAATTATGTATTATTACTTAGTTCAATCTCGAAAAAAAAACCGATGAAAGCACCAATTAACAGCACCGAAATCAAAAACAAAGCCAGAGAACTAGGATTTCACCGGGTGGGGATCGCACCAGCAGATGCGAATATTCACCTACAGCAACAACGGTTGCAAGCATGGTTGGACAAAGGCTATCAGGCAGACATGGCCTGGATGGCGAATCCCAAGCGCAAGGATGTCAGACAAGTAATGCCAGAAGTCGAGTCCATTATCTGCGTCGCCCTCAACTACTACACGCCCCACCAGCGCCCCGAAAGCCAAGAATACGCGAAAATATCCCGTTACGGTTGGGGCCGCGATTACCATAAGGTAATGGGCAAAAGGCTCAAAGCTCTTTCTCGCTGGTTGCAAGAGCAGGGGGATGGTATTATAGCGCGTTATTATGTCGATACCGGACCGGTGCAGGATAAAGTCTGGGCGCAGCAGGCGGGGCTCGGCTGGACCGCTAAGAATGGTAATTTAATTACTACCGATTATGGTTCCTGGGTGTTTTTGGGGGAAATTTTGACCAATCTCGAATTGAGCGGCGATCGCCCCCATACCGAACACTGCGGCACTTGTACTCGCTGTATTGAAGCTTGTCCTACCGATGCTATTACCGAACCTTTCGTCGTAGATGCCAATCGCTGCATCGCTTACCATACTATAGAAAATCGCGCTTCGGATTTGCCCGAGTCGATTAAATATAATCTAAAAGGTTGGGTGGCAGGTTGCGATATTTGCCAGGATGTTTGTCCCTGGAATCAAAGGTTTGCCAAGGAAACCGATATTAGCGATTTTCAACCTTATCCGTGGAACCTCGCGCCCGCACAAAAAGAGTTAGCAGAGATATCGGATGAAGATTGGGATCGACGTTTTCGCGCTTCCGCACTCCGGAGGATCGCTCCAGAAATGCTCCGACGTAACGCTCGTGCTAATATTGAAAGTTGTTAATTGCTAATGGCTAATGGCTAATTGCTAATTGTCAATTCCCCATTCCCAATTTCCAATTCCCAATTCCCCATTCCCCATGACTAAAACAATTATTTTTGATTTCGATGGTACTTTAGCTGATACTTTTGAGGTTATTGTCAGTATTACTAATTCTCTGGCCGTCGAATTTGGATACCAACCGGTCGGCGAAAAGGACATCCCCAAACTGCAAAATTTAAGTTCTAGGGAAATTGTCCGACAATCGGGAATTTCTTTTTTTAAAATTCCTTTTTTAATTAAGAGGCTGAGAAGAGAATTAGAAAATAGAATAACAGAAGTTAACCTATTTCCTGGAATCAAAAAACTTATTATAGATTTGAAAGCCGAAGGATATTCTCTGGGAATTATTACTTCTAATTCCCGAGAGAATGTTATAGCTTTGATGGCTATTAACGGTTTGGAGAATAGTTTTGATTTTATTTGCTCTTCTTCAAAGCTTTTTGGCAAACATAAATCCATCGCTAAATTGTTAAAACGAGAAAAACTGAATCGGCAAGATGTATTTTATGTAGGGGATGAAACTAGGGATATAGATGCAGCTAAAAAAGCGGGGGTAAGAGCGATCGCTGTTTCTTGGGGGTTCAATTCACCAGAAGCATTAGCCAGACACAATCCCGATTTTTTGGCATCTAACCCCCAGGAATTGAGAGAATTTATTAAAAGTTGTTAGAGAGCCAAAGGAGTCTTCTCAGAAACCCGGTTTTTTGGAAAAACCGGGTTTCTTAATCCGCTATATGTGTTTTTTTGTCACTTTTATTGTAAAATAGAACTGTAGGCGATCGCTCCTCGATTATGTTAAAAAAGAAAGACTCGACTGGTTCGGAAAAATTTGATTCAATTACTAAGTTATTTGATGAAATCGATAAAGTTGCTTTGGACGGAGAATCTATCCCCCAAGAAAAACTAGATTTAACCAACAAAACTCGCCAAAGTTTATTTCTTTGGCGCGGACAATTTTCCCCTCAATTCGTAGAATTGCTTTTGCAAAAATACAGCGACAAAAACACTGTAGTTTTAGATCCTTTTTTAGGTAGCGGTACTACTATTTTTGAAGCGGCAAAGTTAGGTTTGAGTTGTTATGGTGCAGAAATTAACCCCTCAGCTATTGTCATGGCAAAAACCGCCGAATTTGTGAATATGAGTTTATCCGAAAGGAAGAAAATAGTAGAAGAAACTGAGGCGATCGCTCGAGAATATCTGCTTCCTTATCAGTGGGATTTATTCTCTTACCAACTACGCCAGGAAAGGCAAATTAATTTTTGCGAATCGGAACCAGGAGAGGAGATTTTAACTAAAATTTTAGAGCGCGGAAAAATTAATCCTTCTGTCTATAACTTATTAGCTAATGCAGTTATTCGCTATCTTAATTGTCGTTATTATCGAAAAATTGAGGATTTCTTAAAAGCTCTAAGAGAACATACAGCAATTGTCAAAAACCTGCCTTACAACAAAAATAAATGTCGAGTTTTCCAGGCCGATGCCAGAAAGATACCTTTAGGCGATCGCTCTATCAATTTAATTATTACATCTCCTCCCTATATTAACGTTTTTAATTACCATCAAAATAATCGAGCAGCGATGGAAATGATGGGTTGGAATTTGCTAGAAGTGGCTAAATCAGAAATAGGTGCTAACCGCAAACATCGGCAAAATCGATTTTTAACAGTGGTACAATACGCATTAGATTTACTAGATGCTTTAAAAGAAATGCGACGTTTGCTAGTAGATAACGGTCGAGTTATTTTGGTTGTTGGAAGAAGTTCTAAGGTGCGGGGTGTCAGTATTGAAAATGGAAAATTACTGGCAGCGATCGCTATTGGTGGAGCGGGTTTTGTTTTGGAAAGACGGCAAGAAAGGAAGTTTAAAAATAAGTTTGGCGAGCTAATTTATGAAGATATCTTGCATTTAGTACCCGATGATGCTAAATTAATCTTAGGGGACGAATTTGCTCGTTTAGTTGCCTGCTGGATGCTAACCAAGATATCCACCAATACAACAACTGACGAGGTAAAAACGGAAATATTACAGGCGCGAGAACGTGCCAAGAATGTTAAAAAATCTCCCTTGTTTGACTTAAATAATCATCATCCAACAAAGTAATTTAATATGACAATCTATTCCACTCCTCATTATGAAAAATTGTTAGCACTGCTTAACAATGAAAAATTACCTTCTAGCGATAAGCTGCGAGTTCGAGATGCGATTGAATATTATCACAAGTGGATATCCTTAATTGAGCGAGTAGTCGCAGCAAATAATTCCCCATATGGAATCTTCAAGAGGTTAGTCAAGTTGTTAAATATCTATAAAAATTACATCGATATTTTTCTAATATTTGACAGCCCTAATGATTTTCTGTATCGTCAAAAAGGACAGTTAAAAATAGACAATACCATCATAGAAGAATTCCTTCCCAAACTGATTAACCCTATTTTAGTTCCGGAGATTAAGTCACTTGAAGTAGATGTTGGCTCGATTAAGTCGTTTTCTTCAGCTTATTTTGAGTCGAGTTTAAACTTAGAAGTAGCAGGTGGTGGTTTGCGCATTCGGACTAAAAACCAAGATTTTGCTATTAGTAAAAAACTGTATCTTAAAGCTTCACATTATCCTAGTTTTGAGCAAGAAGTTAGCGCCGAAACTAATCTAGCTTATCTGGTTGCTGAATGTAAAACTAATCTCGATAAAACCATGTTTCAAGAAGGTTGTGCCACGGCACGCGATGTTAAATCTGCTGTACCAGGTGCTAAATTTTTTCTCCTCTGCGAGTGGTTAGATATGACTCCTTTAAGTACCGCGCCTACTGATATTGATGAAGTAATTATTTTACGAAAAGCTAAACGAATTAGTTCAAATATACGAAGAGATTTTAGTACGTTCAAAGGTCGTCAAAATCGTAGAGACTTTTATATTGACTACTTGAGAAAGCATCCGTTTAGATTGGAGATGTTTGAGCGGTTAATTGAAAATATTCGGACTTTAATGACGGATGAAGAACTAGAGGAAAAAGATGTTTTAGAACTCGGGTACTTCTGAAAAAAATTAAAATTATTGTACTTCTCTATTTACAAAAGCACATTAGTGCTTTATCATTAAAAAGTCCTCTATCCGTCCAACCCCATGTCCTATCAAACCAACGCCCTACCAAAACCCCTACTCGCCGAACCCGGTTCCACCTACGGCAACAACCAACCGCCAAAATCGTCTCCCTCCCCTCAGTGGATCGAAGTTTTAGTCGACGTGCCCCTACAACAATCTCCATCCACTGACGAGGAAGAAGAAAAACTCTATACCTATAAATTACCTCCAGAGTTAAACGTCAAACCGGGAGATATTTTGATAGTACCCTTCGGCAGCCAACAAGTAGGAGCGATCGCCATTCGCTATATTTCTCAACCTCCCGCAGATTTAAGCATCGATAAAATTAAAAACATCCTCGATGTCATCGAAAGCAACTTCTTCCCCCCCACCTACTGGCAGCTCCTCGAACTCACCGCCAACTACTACCAAACTCCCCTCATCCGCGTCATCCGTACATCTCTCCCGCCGGGTTTGTTAAAACGGAGTCAGCGTCGCATCCGACTCATACCCGACGCCATCCCCACTGGCGGCGAAGTTTTCCTCAATACTGGCGCCGCCCAAATATTAGATATCCTCCAAAACTCCAAAAGCGGCGACTACACCTGGACGCATATTAAAAGTAAAGTGAAAAGCGCCTCCAGAGGTTTAAAAGATTTACTTCAACGCGGTTGGGTCGAAAGTTACCTGGAAACGCCACCGCCACCGCGAGCAAAAATGCAACAAGCAGTAAGTCTCCTAGTTCAACATCTGCCAAAAGATTTAACTGCCAGTCAACAGAAGGTTATGGAACAGTTGCGACGACGGGGCGACGATATGTGGATGACAGATTTGTTAAAAGCTTGCAGTACCAGTTCTTCGGTGGTAAAAAAGTTGGAAGAAAAAGGATATGTTGTCATAGACGAACGAGAAGTTTTGCGGCGCGAGGGTGGCAGGGGCGATCGCGCCGACAAAGCAAAAACCCTAACTCGACACCAACAACAAGCGCTAGCAACCATTAACAGTATCGACGGTTTTGCCCGAGTCTTGCTCCACGGAGTCACCGGTTCGGGGAAAACCGAGGTCTATCTGCAGGCGATCGCCCCCATCCTAGAACGGGGGCAGTCCGTCCTCGTATTAGTTCCCGAAATCGGTCTCACCCCCCAACTCACCGATAGATTCCGCGCCCGCTTCGGCAAAAAAGTTTTCGTCTATCACAGCGCCCTCTCGGCGGGAGAACGTTACGACACCTGGCGCAACATGACTCGCGGCGTTCCCCAAGTCATCGTCGGCACTCGGTCTGCTATTTTTGCCCCCTTGCCGAAACTAGGTTTAATCGTATTAGATGAAGAACACGACAGCAGTTTCAAACAAGACCAACCGGCCCCCTGCTATCACGCCCGCACGGTTGCCCGGTGGCGCGCGGAGTTGGAAAACTGCCCCTTAATTTTGGGTTCGGCGACTCCATCTCTGGAAAGTTGGCAAGATGCGAGGCAAGGGAGGTCAGAGGTCAGAGGTCAGAGGTCAGAGGTAATATCCGATCGCCCTTCCTCAACCCATCCGTTAAATCCGTTACAAAATCCGCTGCCAACCGACTACTACCTCTCCCTGCCCGATCGCGTCGCCGCCCGCCCCATGCCCCCAGTAGAAATAGTGGATATGCGCGAACAACTGCGTCGGCGCAACCGGTCTATTTTTAGCTATCCCCTCCAAAATGCCCTGCGCCAAATACAAGAAGAAGGAAAGCAGGGGATTTTATTCATCCACCGACGGGGGCACAGCACCTTTGTCTCCTGTCGCAGTTGCGGTTACGTCATGGAATGTCCCCATTGCGATGTTTCTCTTTCCTATCACTATACCCACGAGGGCGCGACTCCCCTATTGCGCTGTCATTATTGCAACTACACCCAACAGCAACACGAACGATGTCCCGAGTGCGACTCTCCTTTTTTCAAATTCTTCGGTAGCGGTACCCAGAAGGTAGAGCTAGAACTGCAAAAATTGTTTCCCGAGCTGCGACCTCTTCGCTACGATAGCGATACGACGAGAACTAAAGACGCTCATCGGATTATTTTAGAACAGTTTGCCAACCGGGAGGCGGATCTATTAATCGGTACCCAAATGCTGACAAAGGGTTTGGATCTGGCGGGGGTAACTTTAGTGGGGGTTGTTTCTGCCGATGGTTTGCTGCATTTCTCCGACTATCGCGCCAGCGAAAGGGCGTTTCAAACTTTGTTACAGGTGGCGGGCCGGGCCGGTCGCGGCGAGGATCCGGGTCGGGTTATTATTCAAACTTATACGCCAGAACATCCGGTTATTGAGGCGGTACGCCGTCACGATTACGAGTCGTTCGCGATGGCGGAGTTGATGGGGCGGCAAGATTTGAACTATCCGCCGTTCGGGCGGTTGATTTTGTTGCGGTTGAGCGGTTACGATCCGACGGAAGTGGCGAGTTGCGCCCAACAGTTGGCGGCCTATTTGACTCCCAGGGATGGAGGCGAGTTTGGCGGGTACGAACTTTTGGGACCGGCACCGGCACCGATTTTGCGGGTGGCCAACCGCTATCGCTGGCAGATTTTGTTGAAGTTGCCCGGGGATGGTTCGGAACGTTTGCCGTTTTTGCCCGCTTTGCGCGATCGCGTTCCTCGCTCTATTAGTTTGACTGTGGATGTGGAACCTTTGAATTTGGGGTGATTGGTGTAGTAGAGCGCGACGGCCCCGGCATGGCCCACTTTGCCTCCTCCGTCCAGGGCCATTTAATAGATGGCCAAAGTGTTAAAATAGAAGAGCGAAAAGCCCAGGGGGCCCCTTCGCGATCGCCCAACCATAACCAAGCTTTAACCAAACCTTCCCCTCCCCCCCTTGCCAAGGAGCCCTTACCGTTGGACACTAGAAAAAGATAAGCTCCCGTGCATCTCAAGCAAAGAAGCGAACCAAACAGTTGTCGCTTTTGGCCAACATTTAATTGTCAATTGTTAATTGCCAACTAAATTTTGCGTTTTTGCTTCGCTGCGAGTTGCTCCCAAAGGATTGCTGTCAAATAAGAGATTAAGAGGTTTATTTGTGAAAAACGTTTTAGGTATCATCTTGGGCGGGGGCGCCGGCACCCGTCTGTACCCATTAACCAAACTGCGGGCCAAACCGGCGGTCCCTTTAGCGGGTAAATATCGCCTCATCGATATCCCCGTCAGCAATTGCATCAACTCAGAAATTCTCAAAATCTACGTTCTGACGCAATTCAACTCCGCATCCCTCAACCGCCACCTATCGCGGGCCTACAACTTTCCCACCTTTAGCGATGGCTTCGTGGAAGTATTAGCGGCCCAACAAACGGCCAAAGACGACCTAAGCTGGTTCCAAGGGACAGCCGATGCCGTCCGCAAATATATCTGGCTGTTCCAAGAATGGGAAGTGGATTATTACCTGATTCTTTCAGGAGACCACCTCTATCGCATGGACTACCGAGATTTTGTTAACCGTCACATCGAGACTGGGGCCGATGTCACCCTCTCGGTATTGCCCATCGACGAAGAACGGGCCTCGGATTTCGGTTTGATGAAAATTAACGACTCGGGTCGGATAATTGATTTCAGCGAAAAACCCAAGGGAGAAGCCTTGAAGCAAATGGCCGTAGATACTACTACCCTGGGCTTGGATGCGGAACAGGCCAAGGAAAAACCTTATATTGCCTCAATGGGGATTTACGTTTTCAATAAAGACGTACTCCAGAAATTGCTCGAAGATTTCCCAGAGCAAACCGACTTCGGCAAAGAAATCATCCCTAATTGTGCTAAAGATTACAGCGTCCAAGCGTACCTATTCGACGAGTATTGGGAAGACATCGGAACCATCAAGGCCTTCTACGATGCTAACTTGGCCTTAACCCAACAGCCCCAACCGGACTTCAGTTTCTACGACGAAAAGGCCCCCATCTATACTCGTTCCCGTTATTTGCCCCCGACCAAATTGCTTAACTCTCAGGTAACGGAGTCGATGATTGCCGAGGGCTGTATTATCAAAGAATGTCGGATCCACCATTGCGTTTTAGGCTTGCGCAGTCGCATCGAAGCAGGTTGTGTCATTGAAGATTCCCTGCTTATGGGGGCCGATTATTACGAACCATTCTCCGAACGGGAATCTGGTATGCAAAAAGGTAAGATTCCCATCGGCATAGGTGCAAATACTACCATTCGGGGGGCGATCGTAGATAAAAATGCCCGCATCGGTCGCAACGTCCAGATTATAAATAAGGATGGAGTGGAAGAATCTAATCGCGAAGATGAAGGTTTCTACATCCGTGGAGGCGTTGTGGTGATTCTGAAAAATGCCACTATTGCTGATGGAACAGTGATTTAGTTACTAATTTCATACTCGTACTCATGCTCGTACTCAAAAACTTTTTTTCTTTCTTTGAGTAAGAGTAAGAGTATGAGTGTGGGTATAAAACATCCGATCTTCTGTTAGCTCCCAGGCTTTTCTTGGTGCGGCAATTGCCATTACACTAGAAGCAAGAACCGAACTTGACTAGAAAGCTGCCTTTGGTACGGTGAAATAGTAAGGCCTTGTTGGCCCTTGTAGTGGCGATCGCCCAATCTGGGTCATCAAAGTTAAATTTATTTAAAATTAGTTTTAAAATTAAAAATAAGGAGGGAAGAAACAAGATGGCAGCAACGGATTTTAAAGATTATTATTCAATTTTAGGTCTTAATAAAAATGCGAGTGCCGACGAGATTAAAAAAGCATTTAGAAAACTAGCGCGCAAATACCACCCCGATCTAAATCCAGGAGATAAAAAAGCAGAAGCTCGTTTTAAAGAAGTAAACGAGGCTTACGAAGTTCTTTCGGATACAGAAAAACGTAAAAAATACGACCAATTTGGCAAATATTGGAATCAGGTAGGTTCTACTCCTGGATGGTCGGGAGGTAGCGGCGGGACTGCTACAGACTTTAGCGGATTCGATTTCAGCCAGTATTCTACTTTTGAAGAATTTATTAATTCCCTACTCGGTCGCGCAGGTACTCCAGGAGGCGGCTACAGCAGCCCCAACGGACAGGGGAGTTACACCTATCGTACTACCACCAGACCTGGTGGAGCTAGCGGCTTCGATCCTTTCTCGGGGTTTGACAGTCGCACTTCTAGAGCTTCCCTAGATATAGAAGCAAGCATTAGTCTGACTTTCGCCGAGGCATTTAACGGTACCCAAAAGCGGGTAGGCAGCGGGGAAGTGTCGATTCCGCCTGGGGTTAAAAGTGGCAGTAAGATTCGGGTTAAAGGTCGAGGACAGGTGGATCCTTTAAGCCAGAAACGAGGGGATTTATATTTGAAGGTAGATATTCAGCCTCACTCGTTTTTCCAGTTTGAGGGAGATAATCTTGTTTGCGAGCTGCCTATTACTCCCGATGAGGCGGTGCTTGGCGCTTCTATTGAGGTGCCAACTCCCGATGGTAGCGTGACTTTGAACGTGCCGGCGGGGATTCGTTCGGGACAATCTCTGCGACTGCGAGGTAAGGGATGGCCGAGAGCTAAGGGAAGCGGACGTACCGACTTATTGGTGCGAGTGGCGATCGCTCCACCTAAAAATCCTAGCGCGATTGAAAGAGAGTGTTACGAGAAAATTAGGGCTAATCGCAGTTACGATCCCCGCAGTCATTTAAAACAGGTTTCTTTATAATTGCGGCTGTTGTTTGTGGTTCGTGGGATGCTCTGCCACGAACTACGAACTATTCTCAAAAGAAAGATTCAAGGGTGCCGGCTTGTTGGCTAATTCTTTATCAACTAAATTGTTAAATGAATACAGAAAAACCGCATTTTTCAAATCAAAGTCAATCGGTAAACGAGGCTAAAAATTCTAATCTGATGAGCGATCGCCTTGGCAAAACTTTTATTATTGCCTACAAGGAAGATACAGAGGAATTAGAGTCAACTCTCAAAAAGGAGGGTTTAGACGTTCGAGTAATGCGGCAACAACACCAGCCAGAATATAAAGAATATTCTCCAAGTTATCTGTGCTTATTAAATCATAAAAGTGTTTGGGAAATTGCTAAAAACGAAACCAAACCGACTTTAATTGTCGAGGCAGATTTTGTCCCTGTAATTGGGTTGGGAAAGCTGCCTTTACCCTTTAATCCTAGTTTAGAAAACGTAGGAATTAGTTGGATTTACCTTTGCGCTCCTCAAATCTATACCGTGGATGATGACGGTTATGCCCAAGGTTTTTCTACTTCTATGGTTGCCTATATTCTGACTCCAAAAGCGGCTGAGTATCTCATAGAATTAGCAGAAGAAACTAGCAAAAATCCCGGACCTGCTGCTTATTCTAGCTGGGATTCTGAAGTGGAGAAATTTTTGCGGGAAAGAAAGTTGAAAAATTACGTTTCTTTTAGAAACTATGGCGAACATGGAGGAAAACCGAATTTAGAACATCACCAAAGAGGATTGAGTAAAGTTCATCGGGCTGATGTTCTTTATGGTAAATTAGCTTTTATGCCTTTATATGTTGACCAAGAAAAAAACCCTTACTTTCAGTTGTTATCGGCGCGGTTTTATGCCAGGATAAAAGGTATTGGTCGTTTGCTATTAGGTAAGTTTTTAAGAGTTTATGTTTTAAAAGGTTCTAGTTATCGGGCAAGAATGCTCGGTTTTGCAATTCGCCGCCAGTTAACTTTGCGGTTGTAGTTGGTGGTGGGGAGTGTTGCCAATGGCAAAGCATGGTTGGAAAAACCCAGAATCGCAAGAAACCGGGCGCAAGCAGAAATTACCCGGTTTCTGGACGGGCTGACATACCCCAGTCAATTAATAAAAACTGCCAGACTTGCGATAATGTACCGCCGTCACCCCATCGTTTAACACGGCGCCGTTATCGATCGCCGCATAAACCAACCAATGGTCGCCGCACTCCATCCGATTTTTAACCGTACATTCCAAATATGCCAAAGCATCCTTGAGAATATAACAACCGTTCTCAGCTTCGGCAACATCTAAACCCTCAAAGCGATTTTGACCGGGGGCGAAATTTTTCGTAAAATTCTTCCGGACCGACTTACCCTCGCTCAAAATATTCAACACGAACTTATCTCCCGTATAAGTCAAAGATTCCAAAGCTCGGTCTTTAGCAACCGCCACCGTAATTCCTGGAGGACTAAAAGTAGCTTGAGAGACCCAAGAAGCTAACATAGCGCTAGTGACTTCCCCCCGCTTGGCAGACATGACGCAGAGGGAACCGACCACTCGCCCCATTGCCTGGGCGGTGCGATCGCTCGCCGAACCGCTGGCCGCCGCCTTGGGAGTGCGTAGTTTCATAGACTTCCTCAAACTTTGAGCGAAATCGATCGCTGCTTCCTTAGTTTCTTGTAGCGTCGCATCGGTGGGAGTGAATTTAACTCGGATCGGTTCAAAGCCTAACTTATACCCCGCATCCTTTAACTTAGTCTCCAAAAAGTCGATCGCCTCCCCACTCCAACCGAAGGAACCAAACACCCCTGCCAACTTATTCCTAGAAGCAGTTTTCAAAACAATTCCCAAAGCAGTCTGAATTTGAGTTGGGGCGTGACCGCCGAGAGTGGGGGAACCGATAATAAACCCATCGCACTTTTGGATCGCTTTCTCGATCTCCTCCGGTTTGGCAGCTTCGCAGTTAATCGACTCCACTGCCACCCCAGATTTAGTCAAACCGTTAGCGATCGCCTGACCTATAGTAGCAGTATTGCCGTAAGCCGAAGCATAAATCAAGGCAACGTTCAGCTCCTTAGTATTCTGTTCCTCGCTCCACTTCCGGTAGAGATTAGTTAGCTCCTTCATGCCGTAGCGCACCAAAGGCCCGTGACCGGTTGCATAAAACTTAACCGCAGGCAGTTCGGCAATTTTATCCAGAGCGGATAGCACTTGTTTTGTCTGGGCGGCGTGCAAGCAGTCGTAATAAAAACGTCGGTCTTCGCTATAGATGCTCCACCCTTCATCCAAGATTTGGTCGCCGCAGAAGTGAGCGCCGAAGAATTTATCCGTAAACAGGATTTGAGTTTTGCGATCGTAAGTCAGCAAACCGTCGGGCCAACGGGGAGTCGGCGTGGTAATAAACTGTAACTGGTGCCCGCCACCCAAATCTAGGGTATCTTCCCCGCGCACGATCGTAATTTTCAACTCTTGCCCTTCAAAAAATTCTCGCAAGGCCAAGGCCGCCGGGTTAGAACAAACAAAAGTTATTTCGGGCGCGATTTCCTGCAGCGCTTTAATCGTAGCGCCGCGATTGGCATTAAAATGTCCCAGAATGACGTAATCCAGGCGTTTTAAGTTCGCCCGATCCTGTAAAATCGTCAGATAATTTTTGGTAAACGACTCTCCTGGAGGATCGAGGATTGCCATTTTTTCTCCTTCTATTAAAAAGGAGTTAGCAGTTGTGCCTTTTTGGAGGGAATATTCGACCTCGAATTTGAGCCTGTCCCAAGTGCGAGAGCGAATAATTTTGGTATCTTCGCCGATGAGGGAAACTTGAACGTCTTTTGCTTTAGTGGTGGGAGTTGTTGTTAACATAATTTTGGTAATGGGTAATCGCTAATGGGTCATGGGTAATGGGTAATAGGTAAGAAAGCTATTACCTATTACCTATTACCCATTTCCTGCAATTTAATAGTGATTTCCTACCTTGCGGTGGTGAACTGCCGGTTGGGCATCCGGATCGCTGACGCGCCCGCTAGAGACGGTGGCATAAACAATCCAATGATCGCTGCATTCCATCCGACTTGCTACTTCGCACTCCAGATAGGCGAGGGCATCTCCCAAAATGGGGGAACCGTTGCTGGCGGTTTGAGTGTTGATGCCGGCAAAGCGATCGGCCCCGGGGGGGAACCGCTTTAAGAAGTGCTTCATCAGTCCTTGGTAGTTGTCTTGGCGCAGGACGTTGAGAACGAAGCGATCGCCTACCTGCATCAGAGCTTCGATGGCCCGGTCTTTGGCGACGGCAATGGAAACGCCGAAGGGCTCGAAACTTGCTTGAGTTACCCAAGAAGCTAACATGGCGCTGCTGACGTCGCCTTTAGTGGCGGTGATGATATACAAGCCGCCGCTAATGCGTCCCAAAGCTTTATCCAAGTCGCTGTCCAGGGATTTCATTTGCTGAATCGCTTTTTTCAAATCCAGCAGTTGCCCCAGGTCGGTGCCGGACTCTTCGCAGAGCTTGTAAGTAGCTTCCGTGGGAGTTTCCTTGATTAAGATATTGGGAAATCCCACTTTGAGTCCTGACTCTTTTAACTGGTTGGCGACGGGATAGATAGATAAGTCGTCGCCACCGCCGGACTCGAACAGACCGAAAGCTTGTTTTTTGTTAGCTGCTGCCAAGACGGTATCGATGGCCGCCTGGGCAGTTGCCGAAGCGGGGCCGCTTACGGGTGGGGAACCGATGACGATACCCGATGCTATTTCTACCAGTTCTCGCACGTCTTGGGGTTCGGCAGATTTTAAATCCATCATTTCTACCCCCACCCCGGTTTTGGTAATCCCCCGGGCGATCGCTTGGGAGAGGCGATCGCTATAACCGTAGTCTGAGGTATAGAACACCGCTACCAGTTTGCCTGCTTTCGATTGTTCTTTGCTCCATTTTTCGTAGCGACCGGTCAATTCTTCGAGATTATAGCGAAGTAGGGGGCCGTGACCTGTCGCGATGGTGGTAATCTCTCCGAGAGCTTTCATCCGCTTCATGGCGCTTAACACCGAACGGGCGTTAGGTGCCATCAAGCATTCGTAATAAAAGTGATAGTCTGCTTCTATTGCTTTTAAATCTTCGTCGTAAGTTTTATCGGAGCAATAGTGCATCCCAAAGGCATCGCAGGTAAATAGAGTTTGGGTTTTGCTATCGTAAGTAAAAATGGTATCCGGCCAGTGTAAGTTAGGGGCCGATACGAATTGTAAAACGTGACCGTTGCCCAAATCTAATTTATCGCCGTTTTTGACTTGTTCTTTCTTAAACGGTTTGTGAACTAGGTTTTCTAAAAACTGAATTGCTACTTTTGCTCCCACCACGGTTATTTCTGGGGCGAGTTCCAGAACGTCCTTGACCAAACCGCTGTGATCTGGTTCGGTATGACTGATGATGAGATAATCGATTTCGCTCAAATCGATTAAACCTTTGAGGGCGTCCAAATACAACTGGCGGAATTTTGCGTGGGAGGTGTCAACTAGGGCAGTTTTTTCTCCCCGAATGATGAAAGAGTTGTAAGTGGTCCCGTTTTGCAGGCCAAATTCGATGTCGAAACGGTCCCGGTCCCAGTCCAAAGACCGTATGGTTGTCGTGTCTGGGGCTATTTCCCCCGTTTCGATGGTTAGTCTTTTTTGTACCGGTTCGGCAACGGCTACCATGAATGACCTCCGTTTTAATTAGTTTGTTTTTTATTTTCCTTTACATATCTTAACAGTTTTTCATTATAAGTTTTTCTTAAATATTTAATTTCATTGTTAAGAAGATTAAAAGTCAAGGTTCGGTTTTAACGACGCTTTTTGAGGCAAGTTATGATATAATTCGATGCTGTCGTTTTTTTAATTTTTGGGAATGGGGAATGGGGAATGGGGAATGGGGAATGGGGAATGGGGAATG
>CAZSTZ010000043.1:0-26951 GCA_964609515.1 uncultured bacterium
ACCAATTGGTGTCATTTTTTTGACCTTACCTCAAAGACAATTGTCAGTTGGGGAGATTTTTGTAACCAATTGGTTACAATTTTTGACCTTACCTCAAAGACAGTTGTCAGTTGGGGAGATTTTTGGGAACCAATGGTTCTCATTTTCCAACCTTTCCTCAAAGGCAATTGTCCTTAGATTTTACCGTAGAACGCGGCTATTGCCTGTTTTGCCAGATTCGTAAAGTGCGCCGCAGCACACGCTACTATTGCCTACCACTTCGCAGTTGCAGACAACATTTCCTCTTTCTTCTCGTCAACCAGGGCCGACTCGCTCGCTTCCGGACTGTCAGCCTCGCTTGGCGGTACGACCTGCCAGAACTTCGGCAAATAGTCATCCCAACTCGCCAAAATCCGTTTCGCCTTCTCGCTGCCAGTGCGATCGCAATAACCAGAGATTAACTCCTTCAACTGTTCCGAGCCCGCCGCAGTAGAAACCCGATGAATCTTGACAATCTCATAATTCACCCGTTGGGGGAAACTATCGTCCTCGTCCAAGAAATAGCCGATACCGCCAGTCATGCCAGCGCCCACATTGCGACCGACCTTACCCAGAACCACAACAACACCGCCAGTCATATACTCGCAGCAGTGGTCCCCTGCCCCCTCAATAACAGCCTTGCCCAGAGAATTGCGAACCGCAAAACGTTCTCCCGCCCTTCCTTTAGCAAACAGAACGCCCCCCGTCGCCCCATACAAACAAGTATTGCCAATCAGAGAATTTTCAGCCGGATCGTAACCAACATGTGCCGGAGGCTGTATAACAATCTCGCCACCGTGCATCCCCTTAGCGACATAATCGTTAGCCTCTCCTTCCAAAAACAACTTCATACCCGGCAAATTAAAAGCGCCGAAACTCTGACCCGCACTGCCGATAAACTTCAGAACGATCTCTCCTGAAAAACCAGAATTGCCGTAACGTTCGGCGAGGGCCCCCGCCAAACGCGCCCCCACTGTCCGATCCGTATTAACCAGCTCCATAGTTTTCTCCACGGAGCCTTGATTCTCAATAGCAGAAACAATAGCAGCATCCTCCAACAAAGCATCGTCCAAAACCCGACCGTTACCGTGAACCGTTTCGCGCTCCAACCAAAAACGATTTTCCCGAACGTCTGGCAAATTCAACACCGCGCTCAAATCCAACCCGCCCGTAGGACAGGCAGGATACCTGTTATCCGCATAACAGGCAGGATGCCTGTTAGCAAGCAAAGCAACCTTAGTCAATTCCACATCTTCGCGCTGCTTCAACAAATCGGCCCGACCGATAACATCCTTAAGGGAACGATACCCCAACCGCGCCAACAAACACCGAACTTCCTCAGCAACAAAATAGAAGAAATTGACGACCTGTTCTGGCGTTCCCGTAAAGCGAGCCCGCAACTTCTCCTGTTGAGTCGCCACTCCCACCGGACAACCGTTAGTATGGCAAATGCGAGCCATAATGCAACCTTCGGCAATCATAGCAATCGAGCCAAAACCAAACTCTTCGGCCCCCATCAACGCCCCCATCAAAACATCCCAGCCCGTTTTGAGACCGCCATCCACTCGGAGAGTAACGCGATCGCGCAACTGATTTTGCAGCAAAACCCGATGCACCTCCGTCAAACCCAATTCCCAAGGACTGCCCGCGTGCTTGATAGAACTTAAAGGAGAAGCACCAGTACCTCCATCGTGACCCGAAATCTGAATCACATCAGCATTTGCCTTAGCTACTCCGGCGGCAATGGTACCGATACCTATTTCCGACACCAACTTCACCGATACCCCCGCCTTGGGATTAATTACGTGCAAATCGTAAATCAACTGCGCCAAATCCTCAATCGAGTAAATATCGTGGTGGGGCGGCGGAGAAATTAACGGAACGCCCGGTTTCGAGCGCCGCAAAGTCGCGATATAAGGACTCACCTTTTTACCCGGTAGCTGACCGCCCTCGCCCGGTTTCGCACCTTGAGCGATTTTAATTTCAATTTGTTTGGCGTGCATCAAATACTCAGGAGTGACCCCGAAGCGACCCGATGCCACCTGCTTAATAGCAGAACTAGCCGTATCCCCGTTGCGCAGCTCCTTTAAATGGGGGAACAACTTAGAGTTGCCTCCTTCGTCCACATCGTCCAACACCTTAAACCGCATCGGGTCTTCTCCTCCCTCTCCGGAGTTAGATTTGCCCCCAAAACGGTTCATAGCGATCGCCAGAGTCTCGTGAGCTTCCCGAGATAAAGCTCCCAAAGACATACCCCCAGTGCAAAAACGCTTCATTATCGTTTCTACTGGTTCTACCTCTTCGAGAGGAATGGGACAGCGATCGCTTTGAAAATCCAACAAATCCCGCAGTGCCGTCACCGGACGTTCCTGCAAATACTTTTGATAGACCTCGTAATGGTCGTAAGTAGAACGGGCATCTTGCCCGTTTCCCTTAGCTGCCACTGCCTTATGGAGAGCTTTCGCCATTTCCGGGTTATTCTTATGATACTCCCCGCCCGGGCGATACTGCACGAAGCCGTAATTTTCCAACTTCTTCGCGTTCATCTCCGGGAAGCCCTTTTGGTGGAAAGCGATGGTTTCCCGGGCCAAATCTGCAACTTGAAGTCCGCCGATTTGGGAGGCCGTTCCTTTAAAAGCTAATTCCAGCAAATCTCCGCCGATGCCGATCGCCTCGAAAATTTGCGCTCCCTGATAGGAAGATAGGAGCGAGATTCCCATTTTCGATAAAATCTTCAACAAACCCCCTTCTACAGCCTTGCGATAATTTTTCTGAGCATCTTCCATCGACAGGGACTCCATCTTGCCTCGTTCCATCGCCTTTTGGACTGCCGTAGAAGACCACCAAGAACGCACGCTCTCCAAAGTCAGGTAAGGACAAACCGCCGAAGCTCCATAACCTATCAAACAAGCGAAGTGATGGGTACTCCAGCACTGACCTGTATCCGCTACCAAGGAAGCATCCATCCGCAACCCAAGACTTATCAAGTAGTGGTGAACCGCTCCCACTGCCAGCAGTGGGGGAATGCCGAGCTTAGTGAGAGCGATACCACTTTGTTGCCTGTCCGAGAGAATGAGGATTTGTTTGCCTTCTTTTACCGCTTTGGCCGCTGCTTGGCACAAGTCGTTAACAGCGATCGCCAAACTGGACTGCCCCTTATCTGCATCCCACAAAGTCGGCAAAGTGGCGCACTCGAAACCGGAGTTGCGAATTCCTTCTAATTCGGCATCGTTTAAGATCGGCGAAGAGATTTTCAGCAAGCGGGCATCTTGGGGAGTTACTTCTAACAAATTACCTCGCTTGCCCAAGAACATATTTAGCGACATGACCATCCCTTCGCGCAAGGGGTCGATGGCCGGGTTGGTAACTTGTGCGAATCGCTGCTTGAAATAATCGTAGAGCCAGTGGGGGCGAGTCGATAGCACTGCCAAGGGGATATCGTCTCCCATGCAAAAGGTAGCTTCTTTGCCCGTACTTGCCATTGGGGAGATTCCCATTTCTATATCTTCGGAGCTGTAGCCTAAGGCCGCTTGCAGTTGGAGCAACTTCTCTGGTTCCAGTTCCGTTGCCGTTTTAAAAGAAGATGGTTTTAATTCGACCCTCTCCTTGAGCCACTCGCTATAGGGCAAACGAGAACTTACCCGTTGTTTGATCTCCCAGTTTTTCAAAATTTCTTGGGATTGCAAATCCACCGCCATCATTTGCCCCGGCCCCAGGCGGCCTTTTTCGACGATTTCTTCTGGAGGAATATCTACCACTCCCGCTTCCGAGGCCACGATTACCAAGCCGTCCTTCGTAATGCAGTAGCGGGCCGGTCGCAGGCCGTTGCGGTCTAGGGCCGCCCCCACTTGTTTGCCGTCGCTGAAGACTAGGAGGGCGGGGCCGTCCCACGATTCCTGCATGGCGCTGTAATATTCGTAGAAGTCGATTATTTCTGGATGGTCCTTTAGTTCCGGCTGATTTTTGTAGGCTTCAGGCACCATCAGCATTAAGGCTTCCAAGGGAGAACGACCGGAACGCACTAGGAGTTCCATCACGTTATCCAAATTTGCAGAATCGCTGCTGTTGGCATCGACGAATGGTTTTAGGACTTCTAAGCGATCGCCCCACAGCTTAGATTTTAGATGGGACTCCCGGGCCCTCATCCAGTTGATATTGCCCAAGAGGGTGTTAATTTCTCCGTTATGGCCCAGCAATCGCATCGGTTGAGCCAAGGGCCAACGGGGCATAGTGTTGGTGCTAAAGCGTCGGTGGAAGATGGCAAAGGGGCTTTTGTAGGCCGGGTTTTTCAGGTCAGGATAAAAATCGGCGATAACTGCGGACCGCACCATACCTTTATAAGTCACAGTTCGGCAGGATAAGGAGACTACATAGACATCCTCTCCCCAGACCCAACCTTCTTTTTTGAGGGCCACTCCCAGGGTGCGGCGAGCGACATAGAGCGATCGCTCCAGTTCGTCTCCTTGTAGTTCGTTAGAGGCCACGACAATTTGTTCGATTTGGGGTTGATTTTCCCGCGACAGGGGGCCTAATACCTCCGGCCTCACCGGCACAGTTCGCCAACCGACTATTTCTAATCCTTCTGCGGTCAAAACTTCCTCGAAAACTCGGCGAACTACCGATGCTTTCTCGGTATCTGGGGGCAAAAATACCATGCCCAATCCTACTTGAAGGTTTTGGATTTTAGAGTGGAGAACGTCTAAGTCTTGGGCCACTAATTCCCAGGGTATGGCAGTCATTAAGCCCGCCCCGTCGCCGGAGTCGCGATCGGCGCTACAACCGCCCCGATGTTCCAGGCAGGTTAGGGCTGTTGTGGCTCTGAGTACGATGTCGTGACTGGCCTTGCCAAAGCGATCGGCTATAAAGCCCACGCCGCAAGCGTCTCTTTCTTCTACTAGCCATCTTTGGCCTTTGTAAACGTTCGTATTTACTTCGTTTTTCTTGAAATTGAAAGGTTGATTCATGTTCGTTTATGGTTTCGTAACTAAAATTTCCACAATTGAATCGATAAAATATCGCAGGTCTGCTAACCTAGCTAGATTGCTTCGACCTGCGACAGCCAGTGGGGGCAACTTTTAATTATGTCGATTCGGTGGCTCGATAAATGTTATCCTTATGACGGTTAATTTTTTAAAATGCTGTTAGAAAAAGCATTAAGCATTAAAGTTAATATCGAGCTTTTGCGGGTTGGCTTGAGTGCTTCCTTTAATTTTATAAGTTGCTCTTAGCTCTTGACAAACTTTCTCTTTTTAGATTTTAGATTATTTAAAATTCAATAAACTTGTGGCTTAAGTTGATAAAGAGTTGATGAAGCTGGCACGAAGAGTGCCAACTAGATGACAGCAGGCGGGGTGCATTTGCTAAAGTCGAATTATGCGGACAATTAAGCAAACCTGCATTAGGAAGGAGAAAAGTCAAATGGTTCAAGTAAAAGAAAAAGAAACCGATAGGGCCCCTAACCTAGCGATCGTCACCCCTTCAATGGAAATGGCCACCACAGAAAGACCCTGGGGTTCTTTTACCGTGCTGGAGGAGGGAGTAGGATACAAAATTAAGAGAATAGAAGTCAAGCCCCACAATCGTCTGAGCTTGCAAATGCATCACCATCGCAGCGAACATTGGATCGTGGTGTCAGGAACGGCAAAAGTTACCTGTGGGGATAAAGAAGAAATTCTCCAGAGCAATCAGTCAACTTATGTCCCTCAATGTACTTCTCATCGCTTGGAAAATCCAGGGGTGATTCCTCTGATTTTAATTGAAGTCCAAAATGGAGAGTATTTAGGAGAAGATGATATTGTCCGCTTTCAAGATGATTACGCTCGGACAAAATCTTAAATTGACTCCCTGTCATCAGCGGGCACTGGGTGGTAATATTTTCCTACCCAGTGACTAATTAATTTGTTGAAGTAATGATTATTATGAGCCCGGCAGCAGAAAAGGAGATTGCTCGTTTATTAGCTCAACAGCAGAACCAGAAGAATTTATTTCGCTTGGGAGTAAAACAGGGCGGATGTTGCCAATTTTCTTATGTCATGGAATTTGACCGGGAGGTAAGGCCATCAGACAGGGTATTCGATCTCGATACAGTAAGGGTCGTCGTGGATACCGACCATCTCAATTACTTTGATGGCTTGACCTTGGATTATTCAGAGGATTTAATGGGAGGAGGCTTTCGATTTAAAAATCCGATGGCCGTTACTACCTGTAACTGTGGTAATTCTTTTACAGTTGACAGTTGACAAAAGTATTTTTACCACATAGAATAAAAGATCGGTGACTAAATTCGGAGTCCTGCCCGATTAGAAAACTTTGCTATTACTGAAGCAAGGGAGGGATGCATTGGGGAAGTCACGCTTATAACAAAAACGCCCTCAAAACCTTATCAAAACTGGCAACTACCGGAAAAAGTACAGGAAAAAAACCTTGTTTTCATAGCTCGCACTATGTTTTAATGATTATCGTCACCCTCAATTACGCCTATCCTCTCGTGAAGGGAGGAAAGCACGTCTTGAGATTATGACAGAAAAGAGAAAATTGAATAAGAAGATAAAGTCCAGCGTTGGCTATTTTTAGCATCGTTGTCCCTAACAGGGGGTTATTGGCCAAGCCAAGCGTGCGAATCGGTAATGAGCCGATGGACATTAGGGCAAGCGCTTGCACTAATGACTGACGCAACGTGACCATTAACCGCGGTTTTTTTTTGTTAGATTTACTCATTTTTGAGCGATTTGACAATATTTTTTAAAGCGGCGGGAAAATCTGGAAACGCAAGAAAAAACAACAGCCAATCTTGGCAAGCAGGTAAGCAAGCCAGAATAAAACCCTTTTTTTAGAGACAGGGTTTTGAATGGAAAGCATACCTGTAGTTAGTTTTGTTAGTACAATTATCTCCCTAAATTGCTTAGGGGGATAAAACTTAATGGAGATTGAAAAATAAAGCCGTAACTCATGCCAACAATACAGCAACTCATTCGTTCGTCCCGGGAGCAAACCCTGAAAAAAACCAAATCTCCAGCTCTAAAGAGTTGCCCTCAGCGTCGAGGGGTTTGTACTAGGGTATATACCACAACACCGAAAAAACCGAACTCGGCCCTGCGGAAAGTGGCCCGGGTGCGGCTGACTTCAGGGTTTGAAGTAACAGCATACATTCCTGGGATCGGTCATAACTTACAAGAACACTCGGTGGTACTGATTAGAGGCGGTAGGGTAAAAGATCTGCCTGGAGTAAGGTATCACATTATCCGTGGGACTTTAGACACGGCGGGAGTAAAAGACCGCAAGCAAGGCCGCTCGAAATATGGGGCCAAAAAGCCCAAATAACAGGCTGCTGTCAGTGCTGTCAGTAAAGAAAACCAGCAAAGAAAACCAGCAGTAGAAAAAACCAATACAGAAAACCAAAACAAAAATCTGAGTTATGTCTCGTCGTAGAGTAGTTCAAAAACGTCCAATACCCCCAGATCCTGTTTATAACAGCCGCCTCATTACCATGATGGTGCGACGAATAATGGAAAGTGGGAAAAAATCTCTAGCTTCTAGGATTATTTATGATGCCTTGAAAATTGTAGAGGAAAGAACGGGAGCCGAACCCCTGGAAATGTTTGAGAAAGCAGTCCGCAATACAACACCCCTGGTAGAAGTGAAGGCAAGGCGGGTGGGCGGTGCTACTTATCAAGTGCCGATGGAAGTACGCTCCGATCGCGGCACGAGCTTGGCCCTAAGATGGTTAATTCAATATGCAAGGGCCAGAGGCGGAAAAACAATGGCTATGAAGCTGGCCAATGAATTAATGGACGCGGCTAACGAAACAGGAAGCGCGATTCGTAAAAGAGAAGAAACTCATAGAATGGCCGAAGCCAACAAGGCTTTTGCCCACTATAGGTACTAGGGAAAAGGCGGGGGAGCACGTCACCTTTGAAGCGAACCAATAATTGAACGCTTTTTGTGAGTTGTCAGTTGTCAGTTGTTAGTTGCATGCATACAGATTTTTGCAAAACTGACGCGTTCTCAAAGGCGGGAAAAGGCAAGAGAGAAGATGAAGCGAAGGAGCAACAATTCCCGATTCCCAATTCCCAATTCCCAAAAAGGTTAAAATCTTAAATATTGCCCAAAAAAATGCAGCAAAACAACAAAAGGAGGTAACTGTGGCACGTACCATCCCGCTCGCTCGCGTGCGAAACATTGGAATCGCGGCCCATATAGACGCGGGTAAAACAACAACAACGGAACGAATCCTATTCTATTCCGGTGTGGTACACAAAATGGGCGAAGTCCACGAGGGGACATCAGTTACCGATTGGATGGCGCAAGAAAAGGAGCGCGGGATTACAATCACCGCTGCTGCTATTAGTACCAACTGGAACGACCATCAGATTAACATCATCGATACGCCGGGCCACGTAGACTTCACCATCGAAGTAGAACGCTCGATGCGTGTATTAGATGGAGTGATCGGGGTGTTCTGTTCGGTCGGTGGCGTGCAACCTCAATCAGAAACAGTGTGGAGACAAGCAGATCGCTATAAAGTTCCCAGGCTAGTTTTTGTCAACAAAATGGACAGAACTGGTGCCAACTTTTTCAAAGTTTATCAGCAAATATGCGATCGCCTGCGGGCCAATGCAGTACCGATCCAAATTCCCATCGGTAGCGAAGGTGAATTTCGAGGAATCGTAGATCTGGTAACAATGCGGGCCTTCATGTACGCGAACGACCTGGGCACGGACATCCAGCAAACAGACATACCCCAGGAAGTGCTAGAGCAAGCAAAAGAGTACCGGGCCAAACTGGTCGAGTCAGTGGCAGAAACAGATGATGCCCTGACGGAAAAATACCTGGAAGGGGAAGAAATAACGGAAGCCGAAATCCGCGCTACCCTGCGCCAAGGCACTATAGACGGAACGATCGTGCCGATGCTCTGCGGTTCTGCCTTTAAAAATAAAGGGGTTCAGCTTTTGTTAAATGCAGTGGTAGATTACCTACCCGCTCCTACAGAAGTTAAGGCCATTCAAGGGACTCTGCCCAGTGGAGAAACTGCAGAAAGACCGGCGGATGATGAAGCTCCAATGTCGGCATTGGCCTTCAAAATCATGTCTGATCCTTATGGTCGTCTAACTTTCTTGCGAGTATATTCGGGAGTTCTGACCAAAGGCAGTTACGTTTATAACTCGACTAAGGACAAGAAAGAACGAATTTCTCGCTTGATTATTCTTAAAGCAGACGATCGCATAGAAGTAGAGGAAATGCGGGCAGGAGATTTAGGAGCGGCTTTGGGCCTCAAGGAAACCTTGACGGGAGATACGATCTGCGATGACAGCGATCCGATAATACTAGAATCTCTGTTCGTACCCGAACCAGTAATCTCGGTGGCAGTGGAACCGAAAACTAAACAAGACACGGAGAAGCTGTCGAAAGCTCTCCAAGCTTTGTCGGAAGAGGATCCTACTTTCCGCGTAAGTATCGATTCGGAAACTAACCAGACGGTAATCGCCGGTATGGGCGAGTTGCACCTAGAAATTCTGGTAGATCGGATGCTGCGAGAGTTCAAGGTAGAAGCTAACGTGGGAGCTCCCCAGGTGGCCTACCGGGAAACGATTCGCAAGTCAGTTAAGGCAGAAGGAAAATTCATCCGTCAAAGCGGTGGTAAAGGTCAATACGGCCATGTGGTCATAGAACTGGAACCGGGAGAGACGGGCAGCGGCTTTGAATTTGTCTCCAAAATTGTCGGCGGTTCGGTTCCCAAAGAATACATCAATCCGGCAGAACAGGGGATGAAGGAGGCATGCGAATCGGGAATTATCGCTGGCTATCCCCTGATTGATGTCAAAGCTACTTTGGTGGATGGTTCTTACCACGATGTGGATTCTTCGGAAATGGCCTTTAAAATCGCTGGTTCTATGGCCATTAAAGAGGGAGTTCAAAAGGCGTCCCCAGTGCTGTTAGAGCCGATGATGAAAGTCGAGGTAGAAGTACCGGAAGACTTTATGGGTAACGTGATCGGGGATCTAAATTCCAGGCGAGGCCAAATAGAAGGTCAAGCGATGGAAGAAGGCATATCTAAGGTCACGGCTAAAGTACCGCTGGCAGAAATGTTTGGTTATGCCACTGATATTCGGTCGAAAACCCAAGGTCGGGGAATCTTCTCGATGGAGTTCAGCCATTACGAAGAGGTACCTCGAAATGTGGCTGAGGCGATCGTTGCCAAAAATAAAGGCAATGATTAATTAGTAAAAAGTTAGCTCTAGGTTCTGAAGGCTAGTTAGTCAAAAAGGTTCTGGGAAAGTCAGAAAGCAATACAACTAATAAAAGAGCCTTCGGAACTGGCTACTAAGCACTAAGGAAGAAAACAGGCAAAAGCAGTTTTGTACTGTTGAAAAAAAGTTAGGAGGGCAGTAAAATAAGATGCCTTCCTAACAAAAGCGATTTCTATCGGCGAAAAAACCGGTTAACTAGAACTTGAATCGGTAGTTTCGTGTAAAAATCTACACCAGGTTGAATTAAAACAGAGAAAGGAAAAGGAATAAGTCATTAATGGCACGCGCAAAATTCGAACGTAACAAACCCCACGTCAATATAGGCACTATCGGTCACGTAGACCACGGCAAAACAACTCTAACAGCCGCGATTACGATGACGCTGGCGGCAGGAGGTAAATCTAAGGCAAGGAAGTATGATGACATAGATGCGGCCCCAGAAGAAAAGCAACGGGGCATTACGATTAATACGGCTCACGTCGAGTATGAAACCGACGAACGACACTACGCTCATGTGGACTGCCCGGGGCACGCTGACTATGTGAAAAATATGATTACCGGTGCGGCGCAAATGGACGGGGCTATTCTGGTGGTGTCTGCTGCTGATGGTCCCATGCCTCAAACTCGGGAGCATATCCTACTGGCCAAGCAAGTAGGGGTTCCGAGCTTGGTGGTGTTCCTCAACAAGCAAGATATGGTGGATGATGAGGAACTTTTGGAATTGGTAGAACTGGAAGTTCGGGAACTGTTGAGCTCTTACGAATTTGATGGGGATAATATCCCGATAGTAGCTGGCTCGGCCCTGCAAGCTCTGGAAGTGATGGCAGCTAACCCGAAAACAGCAAAGGGCGAGAATGAGTGGGTAGATAAGATTTACGCTCTCATGGATAATGTGGATTCTTACATCCCAACGCCAGAGCGCGATATTGATAAGCCTTTCCTGATGGCAGTGGAAGATGTGTTCTCGATTACGGGTCGGGGAACGGTGGCCACTGGTCGGATCGAACGGGGTAAGGTGAAAGTGGGCGAAACTGTGGAACTGGTGGGTATTAAGGATACTCGCAATACTACGGTGACGGGTGTAGAAATGTTCCAGAAAACTCTGGATGAAGGAATGGCAGGAGATAACGTAGGACTGTTGCTCCGGGGTATTCAAAAAACTGATGTCCAGCGGGGTATGGTACTGGCTAAACCGGGTTCTATTACTCCTCATACGAAGTTTGAGTCTGAGGTCTATATCCTGAAAAAAGAAGAGGGTGGCCGTCATACTCCATTTTTCCCGGGTTATCGCCCTCAGTTCTACGTCCGAACCACGGATGTGACTGGTACGATTAGCGATTTTACTGCTGATGATGGTAGTGCGGCGGAAATGGTGATGCCGGGCGATCGCATCAAGATGACTGTGGAATTGATTAACCCGATCGCGATCGAACAAGGTATGCGCTTTGCGATCCGTGAAGGTGGACGCACCGTGGGTGCGGGTGTTGTCGCTAAAATCTTAAAGTAGGACAACTTAATTGAAGCAGAGGAAGCAGAAAAGCAGCTATTTGTCAAGAGGCTTTTCTGCTCCTTTGTTCTCTATTCTGTTTAATCGTTTTTCACTAACTGAACCTGGACAATTAAAGAAGAGAAAATGGCCACAATTCAACAAGAAAAAATTAGGATTCGTCTCAAAGCTTTTGACCGTCGTTTATTGGACACTTCCTGCGGCAAAATTGTAGATACGGCCAATAGAACGGGGGCTACTGCTGTTGGACCAATACCTCTGCCGACTAAGCGCCGCATTTATTGTCTGCTGCGATCGCCCCACATCGATAAGGATTCCCGAGAACACTTCGAGACTCGGACTCACCGTCGGATAATTGATATTTATCAAACATCGTCCAAAACTATTGATGCTCTAATGAAACTCGATCTGCCGGCTGGGGTGGATATTGAAGTGAAGTTATAAGGTAGAGCTAAATTTTGAAGCGAACCAATAGTGAAAGGCTTTTTGTCAATTGTCAATTGTTCGGTGAAAGTTTTTTTGCAAATATGAGATGCTCTCAGTTATAGGCTAGCTCTAAGTGCAATTGGCTCTTCAAATAGGGGTCGTTAGTTGCTAATTGTCAATTTGCCAATGAGGAAAAAGAAAAAGAGGGAATAGGCTTAAAAATCCGTTAAAGTAAGAGAAAAGCAAAAAGCGCTAGTACCGTAAAATTAACAGAAAATGCCATCCTCTTCAGTCGCAGTTAGAGAACTCCCCCTTTTTCCTCTGCCATTAGTTTTATTTCCCGGTAGGCCCCTGCCCCTGCATATTTTTGAGTTTCGCTACAGAATAATGATGAATACAATTCTGGAGAGCGATCGCCGATTTGGGGTGCTAATGTGGGATCCGTCTGGCGATCGGGTTGCAGCAGTAGGCTGCTGCGCGGAGATAGTCCACTATCAAAGACTGCCGGACGATCGCATGAAAATGCTCGCTCTGGGACAGCAGCGGTTTCGAGTTCTGGACATGGTTCGAGAAAAACCCTATTTAGTGGGTCTCGTGGAATGGATCGAAGACCGACCGACAGATAAAGAACTCAGAAATATGGCCAAAGATGTGGAAGAGTTGCTCAAAGATGTGGTGCGTTTATCGGGAAAATTAATGGAGCAAGAAATAGATTTACCGGAAGACATTCCCTGCTTACCTAGAGAATTGTCTTTTTGGGTTGCGAGCAATCTTTATGGGGTTGCTGCAGAACAGCAAGCCTTATTAGAAATGGAGGATACTGCTACCAGGTTGGAACGAGAAATGGAGATTTTGACTTCGACTCGGAATCATTTGGCGGCGCGAACTGTTTTAAAGGATACGTTTCTTCAATAGATAAACCAAGGCAGGGAGATGCAAGGAATAGTTTCCTAGATAGCCTGCCTGTGAAACCAGGTTTTTCGGAAAAAACCTGGTTTCACGAGATACCAAAAAACGGAAATAGTTTTTTCAAGGTTTTGGCGAAGCATTCTTTCTTTTTGAGGAAAGAGAAGAAAGTGCTTCGCCAAATTTTTTATTTAAAAGGCTGGCGATCGTTTGGAACTACATCGATGCAGAGTGACAATAACATCAAGCCAAGCCTACTAACTTTTCGCTTAACTCCCACATTCGCCTGGCTTTGCGATCGTCGCTAGCTTCGAGAGATACTTCTTGAACGAAGGAGTTGCGACCTTCTTTCTGGCGGTTGCCCCAACTCCAATAAACGCCGGATTGGTTGTATTTGGGATCGGCTACCACTTCGGCGACTCGCTGCCCGGCTAATTCTTCGGAAACGAACCCGCCTGTAATGTTCTTCTGAAACCAGGGGAAGATTTTCTGGAAGGCGGAATAGTGATTGCGGAAGAGGGCCGTGGTGGCTACGCAACCTGGATAGAGGGAACTAAAGGTGATGCCGGTGGATTCGTGGTAGCGTCGGTGCAATTCCCGCATGGTGAGCAGGTTACAGAGTTTGCTGTCTTTATAGGCTTTGCCGGGTTTGAATTTTTTGCCGTTTATCATGGCGATGGGGGCTTTGAATCCTTGTTCAAAGCCTTTTAAGTCTCCCAGGTCTGGGGGTGCTGGTATGGGGATTTTGCCTCCTAATTCTTTGGGGTTGGCGGTGACGGTTCCCAAGATGATTAGCCTGGGCTCTGGGTTCGAGGATTTTTTCAAGTCCTCCAGCATGAGGTTGCAGAGGAGGAAATGGCCGAGGTGATTGGTGGCGACGCTGAGTTCGTATCCCTCGGGGCTGCGCATGGGTTCTTTTAGGAGGGGCAGATAGACTGCGGCGTTGCAGACTAGGGCATCTAGGCTTTTGCCAGTTAGTCGGAAGTTGTTGACGAACTGGCGAACGCTGTCTAGGCTGGCCAGGTCTATTTGCGCGATGCTGTAGTTTTCTTGGGGCATCTCCAGGCTTTTGGCGGCGTTTTCGGTTTTTTCGAGGTTTCTACAAGCCATGATGACGTCCCATTGGCCGGTTTTGGCGAGGGCGTTGGCGGCGTGCAAGCCGACTCCGGAGGATGCACCGGTGATGATTACTGTTGATTTTTCTGCCATTCTGTTCGGACTTTAGTTGACCGTGGTTGATTGTTGTCTGGATCTTATCAGAATGGGTATCAATTCTTATTGTTGAAGAATGGGGAAAATGGGGCGATCGCTTGATTTGCTTATTTTTGAGGTGTTGAATAATTAATCAAGCGTATGGGCTAACGCCCCCTTATAGTCTCTATTATAATTTTTAAAAAGCCCTTTTGTCAAGGGCTTTTTCAGAAAATTTTTTTTTGAGAAGTGGGACAGGGGGGCGTTGGTCCCCTTCTACCTTATTTTTGAGGTGTTGAATAATTAATCAAGCGTAGGTGCGAACGCCCCCTTATAGTCTTTATTGTAATGTAAAAAAGCCCTTTTGTCAAGGGCTTTTTCAGAAAATTTGGGAGCACGTCAGTTTTGCATATTTATTTTCTCATGACGAGTACTCATGACGAGTACTCATACTCAAAAAAACCGCTTTTTATTTGAGTATTCGTCACGAGTACTCGTCATGAGTATGAAATTATCGAGAGAGAAAAATTACAAAACTGACTTGCTCCCGAAAATTTTTTTTTGAGAAGTGGGATAGGGGACAGGGGACAGGGTGGAGGGGACAGGGTAGAAGGGCGAGTGGGAGTAGCCAAAGGAAAAAAGTTGTCTTCTTTTAAGGAAAATAAAAAGTCAAGTTGGAGACTAATAAAGATGACAAATGTTTCGGCAAAGTCTCCAGTAATTACACGGAGTTTTCCTACCTTTGTCAGAATTGTTTTGATTATTAAAAAACCGGTTTCCAGGAAAATGAAACAAGAAGAAAAAACTGTCATCTTCAATTGAAGCAATGTAACTGCAATCTAATTTTATCAAAGGAAGAAATACCATGAGTAAATGTCTTAATCCCAACTGCCTGCATCTCAACCAAGCAGAAACAGAACTATGGGAAAAATGCGGTTCAAAACTACTATTAGGGGGTCGATATCGCGCCCTAAAAATTATTGGGGAAGGTAGTTTCGGTCGAACTTTTGAAGGGGTAGATGAGTTAAAACCTTCAAAACCATTATGGGCCATCAAACAATTTTTTCCTGCTGCTAAAGACGGGAAAAGTGGGGAGAAAGCAGCAGAGTTATTTCAACAAGAAGCAGTCCGTTTAGAAACCCTCGGCAAACATCCACAAATACCAGAACTTTTTGCCCATTTAATTGAAGACGAAAATCAATATTTGGTGCCAGAATATATTGGGGGTAAAAACTTAGGAGAAGAACTAGCTACAGAAGGAGTTTTTAACGAAAACAAAATCCGAGAATTGCTGTACGAGCTGTTACCCGTATTAGAATTTATCCACAACCAGCAGGTAATACATCGGGATGTCAAACCAGAAAACATTATTCGTCTGCCCAACTCCGATAAAGATGAAACTCGGAAGTATTCTCTAGTTTTAGTTGACTTTGTGGCGGCGAAATTTACTTCAAAAAGTGCCTTGCTAAAAACTGGTACTTCCATTGGTTCTGCTGCTTTTATTGCCCCAGAAAAAGTAAGGGGTAAAGCTGTTTTTGCCAGCGATATTTTCAGCTTAGGTTTGACTTGTATTTATCTGTTAACGGGAGTAGAACCTTTTGATTTATTTAATAGTAATGAGGCAGAAATGTTGAATCTTGTTACAAAACTTAACATTTTGGCTCGTGCAACTCCTGATAGCCAATCTTTCATTGATTTTCAATCAGCCTCTCAAACCAACGAACTCCGCTAATATTTTCATTCATAAAAACCTGAAGATAGTTAAGTTTAAATAGTAAATTATTATCGAATTATGGAGCTACTCTTACTAACTTAAGAAGCAAGTATGCTATCAGGCAAACATAAATTTGAATGGTGACACCATTGGTGTTTTTGGTAATTAAATTGTCTAGTTTTAGATGCATTTTTAGGAACTTCCAGAGAATTTCAATCTGCCATCTTTTTTTGTAAAAGTCTGCAATTTCTTGGTTGGTAAAACCAGTTAATTCGTCATCAGACAAGTTGGTGGCCAACCGATACTCTTCTTGAGATTCTAAATCGCAAAAACTGACGACTCTTACTTCACATTCTTTTGGTTTTTGGCCCACTTTACAATTACCATTATCGAGCATTTTTAAACTAAAATTTTTCTTAATTCTCAGCAAAAAGAAACGATTTTTTGATTTTAATAATTCTTGAATGCGTTCGCAGCTTGCAAATCCTCTATCCATTATCCCCACAGAATTACAAGGAATAGCATTTACAGTTTCATTGCCATATTTACTATCATGACCGGGGCCAAAATTAATTTTGACTCCTTCAATTGAACCGCTACTTGAATCTTCTCCTGCAAATAATTTTACTTGAGAATAACCAAGTTCATGAAACAACTTACTTGTTAGGGTAATCGAAGTAGAGTCTAATGGAAACAATCCCAATTCTTCACGAGATACTTGGCTAAAAACGTCTTTTCTTAATCGATTAAATAAATCCATGAATACTTTAACTTCTCTGGTTTTACTAGCTTTAGAAAAAGTAGAAATGTCCATTTCAATACCACCGATATTTAAGCGTCTGAATAAGCCCCTCATGCTACTTAAACTTTCGTCTAAAACAAAACCCAACCAACAAGATACAAATCTTCTAGTTGACAAAACTGGATAATCATTTTTGGGCAGATGTGCCAAATACTTCCTAACAATTCTGGGGAGGTTTGATTTCATAAGTTTCTAACAGTAATTATTTTTTCGACCCTAGTATTATAGCAAATTTTTGGTAGAATATTTGAAATTTTTCTTAACATTCAACACTTCTGGTAATGAGGATACTTGGGTTTGGCGGGATTATTTAAAAAATCCGGTGTCTTTTTCTTTAGGTAAAATCCTGGATAAAATGCTGCAAAATGCGACGAAAAGTCGCTATCAAACGGCAGCAGAAGTATTAAACGATTTGAACTTTCCCCAAAAGTTAACTGTAGGCAAAAGTAACCCTAATAAAAGGCTATTTGCTAGAATTGCTGGTAGTGTATTATTAACGGCGATGGTACTGGCAGGGATTTCTTCAAATAGTCGGCAACGGCGACCTATTGTTAGTACTCGATCGCCCCAACAAAATCAACCGGTTGTTTCACCTCCGATTAAATTAGAACCAGAAGCGGAAAAAGAGATTATCTCTCCTCCAAAATATGGCGGTTTGTATGGAAAATCTGCCACTGGAGAGGTGCAAGCTTTTCTGGCGAACATACAGAGGTTGCGGCAAAAATTGCGGGTAACGTATCGCGGGTGGAAGTAGTACAGCGTTTTACTAATCCTGATAAAACTCCTTTAGAAGCAACTGATGAATTTCCTTTGCCCGATGAGTCGGCAGTAGATGATATGGAAATTCGGATAGGCGATCGGGTGATTAAAGGAGTAATTAAAAAACGAGAACAAGCGCGACAGATCTACGAAACTGCGAAGGGAGAAGGAAAAACAAGAACCTTATTAGAACAACAGCGACCTAACATCTTTACTCAATCTTTAGCTAATCTCAAACCGGGAGAAACCATAGAAGTAGTAATTCGCTACACGGAGAGTCTAAAATGCACTGGTGGCGACTACGAATTTGTATTTCCAATGGTTGTGGGGCCGCGCTATAATCGGGGAAGTTCTAATGTTAGTAACTTAGGAGGAGAGGGTATTTATGTAGCAAGTTTGCCTGGGGCAAACGCGATGCCTAATGTAACTTCTCCGAGTTGGGAAACCATCCCCAAATCGCGTTCCTGCGACGATATTAACGTAACCATAGAAATTGACGCGGGAGTACGAATTAGTAATATTAATTCGCCTTCCCATGAAATTGAAACTCAACAAATTACTGGGGAAGGAATGCCATCTATTACTCAAATACAACTCGATAAAGGAGACACTATTCCCAATAAAGATTTAGTTATCCGCTATCAAGTTGCAGGCAAAGAAACTCAGTCTGCTGTTGTGTCCCAGGCGGACAATAAAGGGGGTAATTTTGCAGTTTATTTAATACCGGCGTTAGAATATGAAAGGGAAGAAATCGTGCCGAAGGGTGTAGTATTTTTGATGGATACTTCGGGTTCCCAAAGCGGTCCGCCCCTAGCCCAATCAAAAGTATTAATGCGTCGTTTTATCGAAGGATTAAATGCTAAGGATAGCTTTACAATAATCGATTTTGCTAATAGCAGTCAAGCGCTATCGAGGAAACCTCTAGCTAATACTGCGGCTAACCGAAAAAAAGCGATAAATTATGTAAACAGTCTAACGGCTAACGGTGGCACGGAGTTAATCGACAGTGTCGATACAATACTTTAATTTCCACCTGCTGAAGAAGGACGGTTGCGTAGTATCGTACTGCTAACCGATGGTTTAATAGGTAATGAGAATCAAATTATTTATCGGATACAACAACAACTGGAACCGGGAAACCGTCTATATAGTTTTGGTGTGGGCAGTTCGGTAAACCGCTTTTTGTTAAACCGACTGGCGGAAGTGGGGCGAGGTACCGTTCGTGTAGTGCGTCACGATGAGTCGGTAGATGAAGTTGTAGAAGAGTTTTTGAGCGAAATCAATAATCCGGTGCTAACGAATATTGAAGTGAGTTGGGAAGGTTTGGGGGAAGCGCCAGAGATTTTCCCGATAAAACCTACAGATCTGTTTGCGCGGGAACCTTTGGTATTGTACGGACGGAAGCAGGATCGACTGAGCGGGAACTTGCGGATAACGGGGGTTGCTGCTGGTGGGAAGCGTTACGAGAAGACCTTTGGGTTGCGGTTTGATGCCGATAGTGGCAATGAGGCGATCGCTCAACTGTGGGGGCGGGCGAAAATCAAAGAGTTGATGCTACAAATGGCGGATGGAGAGACTCAGCAGGAGGTGGAGGCTGTTACCAATGTAGCTTTAGGCTATCGGTTAATGTCTAAACATACTGCTTTTGTGGCGGTAAGCGACGAACCGCGAGTGGCTCCTAATAGTACCAGTCGGGAAGAGACTGTAGAACCAGAGACTCCCGATGGGATGGTGTCTAATAATTCCGGCGGTCGGCAAACAGCGACGCGATACAGTTCTGGTAACGCGGCGAGTACGCCGGAACCGAGTTTAACTTGGGGGCTATTGTTGCTTGGTTGGTATATGGGTTGGAAACAATGGATGTTGTGGCGTAAGAGGGAGAGGTGTTTGGAGGATAGTTAGGGTTTGTTAGATAGACCAAAAGCTGATGATTTTGGTAATAGGTAATAGGTAATGGGTAATAGGTAATGGGGAATGGGGGAGGAAGAAGACAAGGGAGGGTCATCTTAGGAAAGAGGAGCGACATTACCCCCAAAATTCTGTGTTTTAGCACTTATGGCCTTAAAAATTAAATTTTCCAAAGGCTAGCTTCTTTTAATGTTCAGCTCTGGGAAGAAATCCAAACAAGTCGCAATACCGGAAATTATTAACTAATAAGTAAGTAAGCAGAAATACTTAGATAAATGTGTTTCCCATAATCCCGTAGAACAGACATCTTGTCTGTTCGGTATGTTAATTTGGCACTGGTACTTATAGTGAGCATCGAATCTTTGCAAAAATAGAAAATTTTGTGGCGCTCTATTTCGATCGCCCTGGCTTTTTGTAGAGCAAAAGGCGATCGCTTTTATTGACAAACGACCAACGACCAATCAACGAACCCCAAATCGCTCGTATTGACGCATAAAGGGCGCGTGATATCCCAACAGGATATCCTCTTTTGGAACTCCTAATTCCACTAATTCATTAGCAACGGCAAACTCCATCCGATCGTACTGAATCCAGATTTTATCGTCAATAATGTCGATGTGCGATCGCCGGTCCAAAAACGCGATGATATTTGTCCCATCCTGGATGAAACACTAGATAGCGATCTCCTTCAGGGAAGAATTTATAAACTTTGATATTTTCAAGAGCTAGCTTAATCTGACTGTGCTTTTCTAATATTTCTCGAATCAAAAGGGGATATTGAGTTAAGTTCTCCATTGAGAAATGACCTCCAGCTATGGATCGTAAACTAATAAGTTAGTTTGAGATTCTTAAATAGTTTGTTAAGCGTAAGGGCGGCAAAAAAAAGAGTCATAAGCATAAGTGGGTACTGCTATAGCAATCCGTTTGGAGGTTGTAAAAAGTTAAAAAGTAGAAAAAACTCCGAAGCTCTTGCCCATTCCCAATGAGCAATTAGCAATTAGCAAAGAGCTCCGGTGTTTGTGAAACAACTCAAATAGGATTGCTATATTTTTTCAAGATACTTTTTGTGTATTAAGCACTAAGGTAGAGTAGCGATCGCACCCATCGTTGTCATGGCGAGGGGGGTAGGTAAAAGTTAAGTCCAATCTTAAGGGTGCATCTCAGCCCCCCACCGCTATCTAAGCGATTAGCATAAAAACGATTATTTGTCAAGAGAATTAGCTAAATCATTCAAAAAATCAATATTTGTTTCAAATCTTAACAAGACTAAGCAGCCAGAGTCCCAATAGCGGGTAGAATATTGAAAATCACTTAAAAGTCCACCGATTAAAGGGAGTTTTTCAAACTATGTCCGATACCCAAGTTTTGGTTGCTCTAGTTATCGCCTTAATTCCTGGCATCTTGGCTTTCCGCCTCTCAACCGAACTGTACAAATAAAAGCTGACCCTTAAGGCAAGGCTAAAAAAGTCCCGACAGTAGTTCTGGTGGCTAGACAACCGCTGACTTTTGCAGCAGACTGTCTGGTATCCAAAGAAAAATACTGTCGGGACTGTTTATTTTGCAGTAGGATAAAATAAGTTGAGTGAAATCCAACTCAATTATTAATTGATAATTGTTAATTGTTAATTGTAAAAATTATGCAAGCTATTCAACGAACCAAAGAAGTTCCAGGGGAATTAGAGGTAACTCCTAAAGTAGTTCGGGGGAGAAAGCCCAGACAGGCACTTAACCCTCATAAAGGAATTGCTTTAGAAACAACCGTCAAATTATTAACTAATATTCTCATCTCTGTTTGTGCCGCTTCTGCAGTTATCAAACTTTGGCCTCATTATCAATCAACTCAAGAAAAACTACAGGCGATCGATGCCGAATTAAATAATGCCAAACAGCAGCTAACTGAGAAAAAAGATGACTTTAGCCGTCATTTCGATCCCTCTCAAGTTACAACTATTATGCAGGAACAAAGCAATCTTTTAGACCCCCAACAGGTTCCTGTTATTTGGGTAGAAAAAGATGTTGTTGATGGGGGAGAAACAACAGGTGCTTCTCAATTTTGAAGCGAACCAAATAGTTGTCGCTAATAGCTAATTGCTAATTGCTAATTGTTCTTTTGGGATTCGATGCAACGGAATTTTAAGTGGGCAAAAAAAGTTGTTAGTGGTTAGTTGGGAATGAGAAATTAACAACTAACAAATAACAAATAACAACTAACAACTAACAACTAACAACTAACAACTAACTATGAAGCAATTGAGCGTTGAGAAGTTCGACTGCTGCTTGGTATTGAGTGTCTGCTTCGGTGGCGATTCGATCGCGAGTAATGGGTTCTAACTCTACTACCTTGTCGGGCATAATGCCCAACTTATTAATATCGGTGTGGTTAGGGGTTTCGTATTTAGCGACGGTAACGGCCAATCCCGAACCGTCGGAAAGCTGGAATAAAGATTGAATTAGCCCTTTACCAAAAGTTTTTTCTCCCACCAATAAAGCGCGATCGTTATCTTGGAGAGCTCCTGCCAGAATTTCGCTGGCGCTGGCGCTGCCTCGGTTGACCAAGACAACTAAGGGGGCATCGGTTAGGGGTGGCCCGTAGGCGTCGAAACTACCGAGAATGCTTTGGCGGTTGACGGTGAAGACGATAGTGCCGTAGTCCAACCAAAGGCGGGCAATTTCTATTCCCGCTTGGAGGAGTCCTCCGGGGTTGTTGCGCAGGTCCAGAATGTAACCACGGGCTCCCTCTTGTTCCAGGGAGTCGATGGCGTGGGCCACTTCTGCGGCGGCATTGCCGTTAAATTCAGCCAGACGAATATAACCGATGGGTATGGTGTCTGGGCCTTCGTCTAAGAAAGCGTAAACCGGGTTGAGATTAATGATGTCTCGGACTAGCTCTATGTCTTGGGGGGCCTCCTCATCGTATTTAATTACGGTCAGGACCACAGAAGTACCGGGTTTGCCCCGCATTTTGTTTGCTGCGTCCTCCAGAGTGAGTTCTGTAGTGGGGAAATCATCTATTTGGATAATGCGATCGCCCGTTGTTATCCCTGCGGCCTCTGCCGGGGAGCCCTCCAGAGGAGTTACTACGATTACTTCTTTTGTTTCTGGGTTTTGGACGATTTGTAAACCCACCCCCGTCAGTTCTCCTGAAGTATCGACTTGTAAGCTGCGGTAGCTATCGGGCCTGAGAAGTCGGGTGTAGGGGTCTTCCAAACTGGCCAGCATTTCTTCTAAGAGGTCGTAAGTTTCGTCTCGATTTTTGGGGGATTTTTTCATTAAATCTTGGCGCACGGACCACCAGTTTTGGTGGTTAAAACTGCTGTCAACATAAGCTCGATTGACGATACCCCAGGCCTCGTTTAAGATTGTTTGTTCTGTCGTCATCGCCCTTGCCGGGGATGCCCACAAACCCAGACAGAGGGCCACTGGCAAAAATAGTAAAACTGCTCTTTTGACTGTTCTTTTGATTGTTCTTTTGATTGTTCTTTTAAAGGAAATTTTTTTCATAACACAAAAACTGTTATTTGTCAAGAGTTTGAGGAGAAAATTAAAGGGGAAAGAAAAGCGCCCCAAGGAAATCGGATATATGTTAAGTTTTTTATAGAAGAAGAGCCCGGGTAGCAAAGTTTTCTGAAACACAGAACAAGGCTTTATTCTATTATTAGGGCTCTGAATTTAAGCAACCCTCAGCGAGGGCAAAGGCCAAATAACTAACAGCAATATTGATTTAGGAAATCTTGCCTCATCATGTTTACCAAGCAGGTCACCGACTCAAAAACCTATAAATGGTTTAACGAACGTTTAGACGTAGATGCGATCTCAGACGACATCTCCAGCAAATACGTCCCCCCCCACGTTAACATCTTCTATTGTCTGGGCGGGATTACCCTAGTTTGCTTCCTAATCCAGTTTGCCACTGGATTTGCCATGACCTTTTATTACAAGCCCACGGTCACAGAAGCCCTGGCCTCAGTCCAATACATTATGACTGAAGTCAACTTCGGCTGGCTGATCCGTTCCATCCACCGCTGGTCTGCCAGCATGATGGTACTGATGATGATTTTGCATATCTTCCGGGTTTATCTGACTGGCGGTTTCAAAAAGCCCCGGGAACTGACCTGGGTAACTGGCGTAGTCATGGCCGTTATTACCGTTTCCTTTGGCGTGACCGGCTATTCTTTACCTTGGGACCAAATCGGTTATTGGGCCGTAAATATCGTCTCCGGCGTACCTGACGCCATTCCCGTTGTCGGTCCCTTAATTGTGGAATTAATGCGGGGCGGCAGCGGCGTCGGCCAAGCAACCTTAACTCGCTTCTATAGCTTGCACACCTTCGTGTTGCCTTGGTTAATTGCGGTCTTTATGCTGCTGCACTTCTTGATGATTCGCAAACAAGGCATCTCCGGTCCTTTGTAAGTTAAGCTTTGAGTTAACAATAGAATATAGAACAACGAGCTCGAAGCGACCGTTGGCAGCAGTTAATAAATGTCGTTTTTTGACTGACTGAATTCAAACTGAAGTCAAAAACGCCCAAAAAACTAAAACGGAGAAGCACTCAATTATGTCCATTCAGAAAAAGCCGGATCTCGCAGATCCGAAATTAAGGGCGAAACTGGCCCAAGGTATGGGTCATAACTATTATGGCGAGCCAGCCTGGCCCAACGACCTGCTTTATACCTTCCCAATTGTAATTCTGGGAACGATCGCCCTTTGCGTGGGTTTAGGGGTATTAGATCCTGCTCTGGTAGGCGAACCTGCCGATCCTTTTGCAACTCCTCTGGAAATTCTTCCAGAATGGTACTTCTGGCCGGTTTTCCAAATCCTGCGCGTGGTACCTAATAAATTATTAGGAATTGCCATGATGGCTGGTATTCCTTTAGGCTTGATTTTGGTTCCTTTCATTGAAAATGTCAATAAGTTCCAAAATCCCTTCCGCCGTCCCGTAGCTACTGCAGTTTTCCTCTTTGGAACTTTAGTAACTCTATGGTTGGGCATCGGCGCAACTTTCCCCATCGACGAATCTTTTACTCTAGGTTTGTTCTAAAACTGTCGAGTTGTTAATAAACGATTACGCCCTTTGTGGCTTTTCCTTTTAGTGCAAGATGTACTATGGAAAAACAGCAAAGGGCGTTATTTATTTTTATTCCTTTAAATATGTCAGCCACTAATAACAATCTTGATAAAAACAAAGTCAATCTCCTGGCATTCTTAGAAATTTTTTCTAAAGAAGGTGGGATTCAATCTTATGTAAAAGATATTTTTCGTGGTTATCAATCTTTGGCAAATTCAAAACAAGTTCCACCAGGAGAAATATTGCTGCTGAGAGACGGTCGGGAGTCGATTAATCCTTTTGAGTCGGAAAACTTAAAATTTTCTTATCTCAAAACCGAACCGGTTTGGTTGGGGCGTTTGAGAATGGCGGCAACTTTACTTTTGTTTTTGCTGTGGCGGCGGCCCCAACAGGTATTTTGCGGTCATATTAATTTGGCACCGCTAGTAAAAACTTTCTGCGTTCCTCTGGGCATTCCTTATGTGGTTTTGACTTACGGTAAGGAGGTTTGGGCAGCTTTACCTGCCAAGGCCCAAATAGCTTTGAGGGAGGCTACGAGTATTTGGACGATTAGTCGTTACAGTCGCGATCGCTGCTGCGAAAATAACAACCTGGACCCGGAAAAATTCCAGTTTTTACCTTGCATGGTGGATGGGGATAAGTTTACTCCCGGCCCCAAACCGGAGAGTTTAATTGAAAAATACAACTTGCAAGGGGCAAAAGTTTTGATGACCGTGGCGAGACTTTGGTCGGGAGACATTTATAAGGGGGTGGACGTGACGATTCGGGCCTTGCCTGCAATAGTAGAAAAGTTTCCCGAAGTCAAGTATTTAGTCATCGGGCGGGGAGACGATCGCCCCAGATTAGAAAAACTGGCCCTAGATTTAGGAGTAGGAGAACGGGTAATTTTTGCGGGTTTCGTCCCTACGGAAGATTTAGTGGCACATTACCGGGTGGCCGACGCTTATGTAATGCCGTCTCAAGAAGGATTTGGTATCGTGTATTTAGAGGCAATGGCCTGCGGGCTGCCGGTCTTGGCCGGAGACGCCGACGGTTCCGCCGACCCCTTACAAGATGGTAAGTTAGGCTGGCGGGTGCCCCATCGAGACCCAGAAGCAGTGGCGGCGGCGTGTCTGGAACTTCTCGCGGGAGGGGACAAACGCTGCGATGGGGAATGGTTGCGCCAAGAAACTATAGCGGTATTTGGTTCGGCGGCCTTTGCGCAGAGGTTAAGACAACTTTTAAGTCGCCGTTCGTAGCGATAGTTCGTAGCGATCGCTAAAGCGATAAAAGTATAGGAAAAGCACTTAAATGCTTAATACAAACAGTAAGAGGAAAAAACAGTGAATCAAAATAATCAACTTTTTCAAATTAATTTAGGTGCTATTAGAAATTGGTTAATTGTTCTGGGAATTGTATGGTTGCTAGGTTCGGTAGGTTTGGGATGGGTAGTTAATTCTATCTTAATATTACTGGCATTCCTGCTGTTAACGCCGGCGATCGCTTTTCTGTTTCTGCGGTGGTGGTTGAGTCGCAATTTAATTGAGGATAAGTGCCCCGTTTGCAATCACGAATTTGCTGCTTTAAATCAAACCCAGTGTCAGTGTCCTAATTGTGGCGAACCGCTACAGGTGGAGGGGGGTAACTTTATCCGTTTAACGCCTCCGGGTACCGTTGATGTTACCGCTGTTGAAGTTACTTCCTATCAGTTAGAAGAAGATAACAATAGTTAGTTTGAGGAATTATGACTGCAACTCAATTAAAACAACCCCCAGTATCCTATACTGTTGAATGGGAAAAATTACCCGATGACTTTAAATTACCAGACGATCCAGTGGAAAATATCAATCATCCTTTATTAGCGTCGGCGTTACGAGAAATCCTAGAAATCGCGGGTTTAATCGGACCGACAGCGTTAATAGTTTCTAACTTTGCTATCTGTGCAACAGTTAATAAAAAAACAGTAGTAAAAGCACCTGATTGGTGCTACATTCCTAACGCTTTAACAGTTCCAGCAGGTGCAATCAGACGGAGTTACACGCCGAATTTAGAAGGAGATATTCCGGCGGTGGTGATGGAATTTATTTCGGATACGGAAGAAGAAGAGTATTCGGTTAAACCTAGTTTTCCTTATGGGAAATGGTTTTTTTACGAACGGATTTTAGGAGTACCGATTTATGTAATTTTTGACCCCCATGAAGGAAGATTAGAAGTATACGATTTAGTAGATGGGCGTTATGAATTGAGGCAACCGGATGCTAACGAACGTTATTTTATTGCGCCTTTGAATTTGTATTTGGGGGTTTGGCAAGGTACGAAGGTTTCACTAACCTGTTATTGGTTGCGCTGGTGGGACGATTCTAATAATATGTTGCCTTGGACAATAGAAGGAATCGAACAAAGCAGAGAAGAGGGGCGACAAGAGGGAA
>CAZSTZ010000043.1:27051-34059 GCA_964609515.1 uncultured bacterium
AAATAGGGGAAATATCTGATGAGGTGGGAGGGGCGATCGCTCGTTTATCTGCTACGGATTTAGATGAGTTAAGCGAGGCTTTATTCGATTTTAATTCTAGTACCGATTTGGCAAGTTGGTTAGAAGGTAAAAGTTAGTTTTAGAAGGAATTAAGAAACTCGGTTTTTGGACAATGGAGATTTAAGAAACCGGGTTTTTTTTTGGGAAAAACCCAGAAACCAGGTTTTTCCAAAAAACCTGGTTTCTATAATCGAAAGAAAAACCTGGTTTCTGGGGTGAATATTAATCAAATTATTAAGACTATGACGGACTCTAATAAATTAGAAAATCTAGCGGCATATAACCAAGAATCTTTGGAGGAGTTAAGCAGAACTCTGCATTTATCCAAAGGTTCTTTTTCTCTTATTTACGGGCGCTGTAATTACGAGAGTTTGCAGGGGGAAATATTGGAACTATTGAAGGTGGAATGTCCGGTTAATTTTGAGGTATTAGAACTGCCGGCATCTGCTACTAATCTTTATACTAAAATAAGCGATCGCCTCAATAAAAACAACAACAACCCGCCAGATGCCCTTATGGTTTTGGGTTGCGAATCTGTGGTGGATTTAGAACGGCTTTTGGCGGCTACTAATAACGTTCGGGATGCTTTTCTGGGTTTCCCTTTTCCTATTGTTATTTGGGGAAGCGATGCCCTGTTTAAAATGTTGCGGCAACAGGCAGCGGATTTTAATAGTTTTACGGGGGCGCCGATTCCTTTTTCTCTGCCAGATGAAGAGTTGGGGGCGTTAATTTGTCTGCGAGTGGATGCTGCGGTAAACGATGTCGCTAATTTCCAGATTAAATCGGCAGAAATTGAGGCTTTGGGGCGAGATTTAGATGAACGGGAGTTGGTTTTGGATGGGGAAATTGGGGCTTGTTTTACTTTTCTTTTGGGTTGGGATTTGGCAAGAAGTAACCAGATAGATGCTGCTGTTGAGAAATATCGAGAATGTTTGGAGTTTTGGCGGTTAAATAATAATTTAGAACGGCAGGGTTTGGTACTTTTAAATCTGGGTTTGGTTTTGGAGAAAAAAGGAGAAGTTTGTTGGCAAGAAGCGAGGGATTATTTGCGGGAAAGTTTGGCTTGTTTTGAGTCGGCAAAGCGGGAGGATTTAGTTGGCAAATATCTGGGCTTTTTGGGGGAATTGCTGGTTGAGTTAAACCAGTGGGATGAGTTAAAAATTCTGGCAGAAAAGGGTTTGAGTTTGCACGAAAGTCTGGGGCAAAAGCGGCTTGTTGCTATTGATTATGGTTGGTTGGCAGAGGTGGCGCTGCATCAGTTTCGTTGGCGGGAAGGGGCGGATTTTGCTGGGAAGGCTTTGGCTGTTGATGACTCTAATATTCTGGTTAAAGAACGGGGTTTATTTGGGTTTTTGTTAGGGCAATCTTTGGCGGAGTTGGGGAAGGTTGGGGAGGCGATAAGTTATTTAAAAACGGCTGGCGATAATTTAGAATTTGCCAGACAGGAAAATCTCGGGGAATACGATGCTAAATTGCACGTTGAGATTTTGACAAGGTTACGGGTTTGGCAATTGCAGGAAAAGCAATATTTGGCTGCTTTTAATAACAAACAATTGCAGAGGCAAATCGAGACTCAATACGGTTGGCGGGCGTTTGTGGGGGCGGCGAGGTTGGAACCGCCAGCGATTAATTGGGAGGGAAAAACTGCTGAGGAAAAGAGGGAATTGGTGCGGCAAATTGAGGCTTTTTCTGGGCGTAAGGCTGATTTGGAACGTTTGGTGGAAAGGATTAAAAATCGCCAACATAAGTTAACAATAATTTACGGTCAATCTGGGGTTGGGAAAAGTTCGATTTTGCAGGCGGGTTTGATTCCGACTTTGCAACTTACTTTTTTTGAGGGGCGAGATTATGTGCCGGTTTCGGTGGGAGTTTATAAGGATTGGGTTCAGAGTTTGGGGCAGGAGTTGAGTAATTGGATCCCCCCTAACCCCCCTTGGGAAGGGGGGGACCGGAGGATCCCCCCTAGCCCCCCTTGGGAAGGGGGGGACAAGAGTCTTCAAAGTCCCCCTTGGGAAGGTGGGGACCGGAGGATCCCCCCTAACCCCCCTTGGGAAGGGGGGGACAAGAGTCTTCAAAGTCCCCCTTGGGAAGGGGGGGACCGGAGGATCCCCCCTAGCCCCCCTTGGGAAGGGGGGGACAAGAGTCTTCAAAGTCCCCCTTTTCAAGGGGGATTTAGGGGGATCGATTTTTCTCAGGAGGCGAACCTTCAAAGTCCCCCTTTTCAAGGGGGATTTAGGGGGATCGACCCAGAATGGATTTTATCGGAGTTGCGGGAAAACGAACATCGGGGGTTATTAACTATTTTGGTTTTTGACCAGTTTGAGGAGTTCTTTTTCGATAATCCAGATGGGAAGAGTCGGGGTGAGTTTTATCGGTTTTTGGAGGAGTGTTTGAGGATTCCTTATTTAAAGGTTATTTTGTCTTTGCGGGAGGATTACATTTATTATTTATTGGAGTTTAGTCGCGGGGCGCGGTTAAATATTGATAAGAATTACGAGGATATTCTCTATTATTTGGGCAACTTTAGTCGGGATGATTCTAGGACGGCGATTATTAGTTTAACGGAACGGTCTAAAATTAGTTTGGACTCGGATTTGGTGGAGGAATTAGTGGCAGATTTGGCGAGACAATTCGATGGGGTGCGTCCCATTGAATTGCAGTTGGTGGGGGCGCAGTTGGAGAGTGAGGAAATAACGACTTTAAAACGGTATCGCGAACTGGGAGAGGAACCAAAAGAAATTTTAGTCGAGCATTTTTTGGAGGATGCGGTTAAAGATTGCGGGGAGGAGAATAAGAGGGCGGCGGAGTTGGTTTTGTTTTTGCTGACTAACGATAAGAATACGCGACCTTTGAAAACGGCGAGGGAGTTAAAAGAGGATTTGGGAAAAGAGGGAGAAAAACTGGATTTGGTGTTGGAGGTTTTGGTGGGTTCTGGTTTGGTGTTGTTGGTGCCGGGTACGCCGGAGGATTTTTATCAGTTGGTGCATGATTATTTGGTGTCGTTTGTGCGGCGGAAGTACGAACCGCAGTTATTGGAGTTGCAGCGGGAACGTGAGGAGAGGAGGCGGCTCGAAAAAGAGAACCAGGAGTTATTGGAGTTGCAACGGGAACGGGAAAAGAGGAGACGAGTAGAAAAACGATTGTACGTTGTTTACCGCGTTGCATCTGTGTTAATGGGAGTGTTAGCAGGAGCAGCAACAATATTTGGAGTAACGGCAGATTGGGAAAGTATAACTTCATCTGCTAATGAGTCGCAAGCTTTGATGTTGTCCGATCGGCCTTTTGATGCCAAGTTAGCGGCAGTGAAAGCGGGCAGAAAACTTTTGAAGTTTAAGTTTTTGCCACCAACGGATGCATTGGTTCTAGTTACCGATGCCTTGCGACAGGCAGCTTATAAAAAAGAAGGTGAGTTATTCCAAGAATCTAACCGTCTGGTAGGACATAAGGATTGGAACTATGGCGCGAGCTTCAGTCCCGATGGGAAGTTAATTGCTTCTGTCAGTTGGGATAAGACCGTGAAACTTTGGAATCGCGAGGGCAAGCTCTTGGAAAGTTGGAAGGCTCACAATAGTTTGGTTAGGGATGTCAGTTTTAGTCCCGATGGGGAGACGATCGCTACTGCCAGTTATGACAATACGGTGAAACTCTGGAGTCTTGACGGGCAGCTAAAGACAACTTTGGAGGGGCATCAAGAAGCAGTCATCGATGTCAGCTTTAGTCCAGATGGAGAGTTAATCGCTACTGCCAGTAGAGACAAAACGGTGAAACTTTGGAGTCGCGATGGCAAGTTGCTGCAAACTTTGGTGGGGCATTTCGGTGAGGTATATGGTGTCAGTTTCAGCCGGGATGGGGAGTTAATTGCTTCTGCCAGTTTTGACAACACCGCGAAATTGTGGAGTCGCCAGGGCAAGGAGTTGGAAACCTTGAGGGGGCATGAGGGTTGGGTCACTGGTGTCAGCTTCAGCCCCGATGGGGAGTTAATCGCTACTGCCAGTAGAGACAAGACCGTGAAACTGTGGAGTCGAGATGGCGAGTTGCTGCGTACTTTGAGGGGGCATTCGGATTGGGTCGTAGATGTCAGTTTCAGCCGGGATGGGGAGTTAATCGCTTCTGCAAGTGGTGACAAGACGGTGAAATTGTGGAGTCTTGACGGGCAGCTAAAGACAACTTTGAAGGGGCATAAGGATTTTGTCAATGCCGCGAGCTTTAGCCCGGATGGGAAGTTACTTGTCACCGCTAGCGATGACAAAACGGTGAAACTGTGGAGTCGCGAGGGCAACCCATTGCAAGTCTTGAGGGGGCATAAGGGTTATGTCAATGCCGCGAGCTTTAGCCCGGGTGGGGAGTTAATCGCTACTGCCAGCGATGACAAGGTGGTGAAACTGTGGAGTCGCAATGGCGAGCTATACAAATTCAAGGAAGAATTGACCGAAGATCGGAGTTTTTCGGTCAATGCCTTGAGCGTCAGCTTTAGCCCCGATGGAGAGTTAATCGCTGCTGCCAGTTTTGACAACAATGTAAAACTCTGGAGTCGCGATGGCAAGGAGTGGTTTTTGGTGGGTCATAAGAGTTTAGTGAGGAGTATCAGTTTTAGTCCCGATGGAGAGTTAATCGCTACTGCCAGTTGGGACAAGACGGTGAAACTGTGGAGTCGCGATGGCGAGCCGTTGGAAACCTTGGAGGGGCATCAAGAAGCAGTCATCGATGTCAGTTTTAGTCCTGATGGACAGTTAATTGCTACTGCCAGTAGAGACAACACGGTGAAACTTTGGAGCCGCGATGGCAAGTTGCTGCAAACCTTGACGGGGCATAAGGGTCCGGTCTATGGTGTCAGTTTCAGCCCGGATGGGGATGGGGAGTTAATCGCTTCTGCCAGTTGGGATAACACGGTGAAACTGTGGAGAACTAGCGATGGCGAGGAGTTGTCAACTTTGGAGGGGCATTTCGATAAGGTCTATGATGCGAGCTTCAGCCCGGATGGGGAGTTAATCGCTTCTGCCAGTTGGGATAACACGGTGAAACTTTGGAGTCGCGATGGCAAGTTGCTGCAAACTTTGGAGGGGCATAAGGGTCCGGTAATTAGCGTGAGTTTCAGTCCCGACGGGCAGTTAATCGCTACTGCTAGCGGTGACGGGACGGTAATTTTATGGGATGTCTGGGATGTTAACGACTTAATGAAACTCAATTGCCAGTGGGTGAGAGATTATCTGAGGAATAGCCGGGACGTAGAGGATAGCGACAGGGGTTTGTGCGATGGTTTCGACGTTGGGGAGTAGCGGTACCGGGGAGAAATCGTTCCGTACCGCGCAGAAATCGTTCTGTACCGGGGAGAAATCGTTCCGTACCGCGCAGAAATCGTTCCGTACCGGGGAGAAATCGTTCCGTACCGGGGAGAAATCGTTCTGCACCGGGGAGAAATCGTTCTGCACCGCGCAGAAATCGTTCCGTACCGCGCAGAAATCGTTCCGTACCAGGTACAGTATCATTTCTGCGGCTTGCAGAACGATTTTTTTCATCTGCGGTTGGGTTCGGTCTGCGTGGAGCCCGACCTACAGTTCATCGCTACAAGTACCGAGATGTAAGAAACCGGGTTTTTGCGAAAAACCCGGTTTCTGCTGGGGGAGTTAGTCTTGCTGTCGGAAAAGAGCGATCGCCTCCCACAACTAATCATCCTACAAGCACCGAGATGTAAGAAACCGGGTTTTTGCGAAAAACCCGGTTTCTGCTGGGGGAATTAGTCTTGGTGTTTCAAAGGAGCGATCGCCTCCCACAACTAATCATCCTACAAGCACCGAGATGTAAGAAACCGGGTTTTTGCGAAAAACCCGGTTTCTGCTGGGGGAATTAGTCTTGGTGTTTCAAAGGAGCGATCGCTGACATTTCCCCGCCCAATTGATATAATCGTAAAGTATCGACCAACAACAAAGGAGCAGAAAATTATGGAGGCAAATGCCGTAGTCGAAGTAACGCCAGAAGGCAAACTCGACTTACCCCCGGAAATTCAGCATCGCATTAAACCGGGCGATCGCTACCGGGTTTCAATGACAGATAACTCGATCGTCTTCGAGAAAATTCTACAACCCCTGGATGTGGATGAATGGTTTCAGCACATCGAAGAATTGGGACCGGATCCCGATCGACCCAGTCTCGAAGAAATTAGCGATTTGGTGAAGGAAGTTAGGAGAGAAAGGCGGTCTAAAAAGCGATCGCCAAAAATTTGAAGCATATATCTGTAGGGGCAAAGCATTCGGGCGATAAATGTTGATAAAGAGCGAAAAATTTTATGTCCGAATGCTTTGCCCCACCCTCACGTTTAATTTTCTGGAGGATAGATGTCGAATGAAGCTAACAACGGTTTTTAGTTATTCGTTAGCGATCGCCAAAACCTCCCGATATAGTTCTGGACTGATACGCTTACCCGCCACAACGAGCTCGTCTAAAATTGGTTGGACTTTAGAAATCAATCCTTGCTGCTTGGCGATTAATAATACTCCAACCGTTCCAGTCACGGACAAATTCCTAGTTTTGGCTACCACTCGCCCTGCCAACTCGTCAATTAAAATTCGTTGTGCCTTTAATTCCTCAGCTAGAGCGATCGCGGCAGACTCTCCCAAGTCTAACCCAGTTTCCATCTGCAAACTCACAACTGCTTCTGGATTACTAACTACGCGCACTTCTATCCAATTAGCAGACCGTACTTGCCGAACTGCTGGATGGTTTCCAGTAGTAACTTCGTCGTAAACTTCAACAGGAATAATAACTCGCTCAAAAACGTCCCGCAATAAGTACATTTTCCCTACTTTGGCAAGTTCGCTCAAAGGTGTAGTATTGGAAACAACTATCATTTTTTATCTTCCTCTAACATCGCTATAGTTTCTGCAACTTCACGCTCTAACTCTTCTCGGGTTTGAGGAGCAAACACGGAGATACCATACTTATCCATTAAAG
>CAZSTZ010000044.1:0-21779 GCA_964609515.1 uncultured bacterium
TAGAATCTATACTGCCAGTGTTAATCTCCCCTACTGCTTCTAAAGTAACATCTCCTCCCGTACCCGAAAAGCCCCTGGAGGCGATCGAGCTTTCTGTCGTATTGATGCCTCCTTCACTGCTGGTGATGCTTATAGCTCCTCCCGTGTTACCATTAGAAGAAATGCTATCAGTGTTAATCTCCCCTACTGCTTCTAAAGTAACATCTCCGCCGGCGGAATTAATAATTCCTTCCGTAGTATTTATAGCTCCTCGATCGCTCGCGATAGTTATTGCGCCTCCAACACCGCGAACGCTACCTGCTGAAATAATGTTACTCGTGTTAATATTTCCACTTGCTGTTAAAGCTATTGAACCGCTATTTCCTACAGTAACGTTATCATTCAAATCTGCGCTTAAAGTAGAAATTAAACTGCCCCTCGTAGTATCTATCCCGCCCCCTGCTTTAATAGTTATGTCTCCTGCATTACTGTTAACAATATTGAATATAGGCAAACCATCGCTACCTACGACTACAAAAGTTGGACTTCCTATTGCCGCAAGAGAATCGTCTTCACCTTTAAAAAGGCTTCCGTCAAATCCCTCGTAATTGTCTATATTTACACTAGCATCAACTGTTCCCGTTACAACATCTCCACCAGCATCGAGCAAGACATTTCCTCCATCGCCGCCGCTGGCACTAGAGTCTAAAATTCCTGTAGCAGTATTAATATTTCCACCACTTTCTAAAGTAATACTGCCGCCACCAGTGCTGCCATTAGCATTAATATTCCCCGTTTCTATGTTATCGACAGCAGTCAAAGCAACATCCCCGCCCTTGCCTGCAGTTGCACTAGCACCAATATTGCTACCAGTAGTATCGACTCCACCACCGCGAGACTCAAGCCTAATATTACCTGCATCGCCGGTGTCAACTGCATTCGTCGATATCCCCTCAGACACCACAACCCGATCGCCCGCAGACAACTCCACATCCCCGCCACCGGTAGTAACGATACCCGTCAGTTCGTCCCTCACGCCGCCAACCGTCACCCCAGTCAGCTCGTCAAAAAACGCCCCGCCGCTACCCGCCACGGCCTCTAAATTTTGCACGTTCAACCGCAGGGGCAGCTCGGCACTACCAATACCCCCTTCCCCAAAAGTCTCAAAACTCGCACTCTCAGCCTCAATTAACCCATCCTCCCCAACTCGCAGAATATTACCGACACTAGCATTAACCCTCACCGTCCCAGTGGTAGTCAGGTTCGCCAAACTAATATCCCCCGTGTTGCCCAAAGCACCGAAGTCGATATCGATATCCCCGCTACCCGCATTAATCTTAGTACCTTCCAACTGAGTAATACTTGCCCTTCCCCTCCTAGAAGCAACTCCCAAACTCTCATCATTTGCCCGCAACGTAATATCGCCGTTGCCGGGGGAAGAGTTGATATTGGCATTAACGTTAATACTGTCGCTGGCAGCTAAACTCACATTACCGCCAGCCCTCATCCTCTCGGAAACAGTCACATCGCCAACGGCACTTAAATCTATTTCTCCCTGGGATAAAATGCCGTTGAAATTGGGATTAGTTCCGCCAATATTGACATCGGAAATAGCATTAAAAAACGCGCCTCCAGTTCCTACTTCTGCCTCTAAATTTTCCACATCCAACCGCAGCGGCGCATTACTTAAACCGATGCTGCCCGCATCCGAAGTGCGGAAGGTCGCGTTACCTGCAGTTATCAAAGAATTAGGAGAAACCCGCCCGATATTGCCGCCGTTGGCATTAATTAAAACCCGTCCGGTGGTGGTTAAATTCTCTACATTAATATCCCCAACCCTTCCCAGATTTCCTAAGCGAAGAGTTATGTCACCGCTGCCAGCATTAAGAGTAGTATTTTCCCGTTGATTAATATTAGCTGCCCCCCGACTCCGGTTAGCAACATTAGCCCCATTATCGTTGCCAAATAAATTAATATTTCCGTTTCCCCTGGAAGTGTCGATATCGGCGTTAATATTAATACTGCGTCCCGCTTTTAATTCGACTGATTCAGAAGTATTAATTTCTTGATTTACGGTAATGTCGTTATCAGCTTGGAGGGCGACATTTCCTTCTAAGTTTTCGATATTCTCCGCCGATATTGTAACGTTATAATCTGCATCTGGAGCAAAAGGCTCCACGATTTCTTCTACTTCCGCCCTTGTTTCTATTTCTGCCCTTTCCGATGTAGTTTCCGTCGTTTCTCCCCCCGACAACCCATCCGCTACATCCGCTTCAACATCCGCTGCCAACCCATCCGCTACATCCGCTTCAACATCCGCTGCTAACTCATCAACGGTAATATTTTCCGGGTCAAATAAAATCGTTCCCGCCTCACCATTTTCTGCGCCAACATCAATAAAACCATTAACTAATAATTGTTGCTTCCCAGAAACTTCCACAAAACCGCCGTTACCCGAATATTCTCCTCCAGTGGCGCTAATATTTCCCTCGAAACGAGTCGTTCCATCCGACCAAATTATTACCCGTCCGCCGTCACCATTTTCTAACGCATTTGCCGAGATAAAAGAGTTATTATTAATAACAGTTTGTTGGGAAGCAGGAAGGCGACTATTTCCTTGAAAAGCGCCGCCAATAAATATGTCGCCACCGCCATTAATTCCGTCGGCGTTAATATTAGCATCGAGGATGCCGACTCGCTGACCTACTATATTAACTTGCCCGCCGATGTTGCTGCTGGAGGTGTCGATGTTACCGGAGACTATAGTCGTTCCCTCTTCCCCAGAAACCCTTTGAGGCCCCACAGAAACCAGGTTTCTTGAAGAAACCTGGTTTCTAGATATTTGAGAAACCTGGTTTCTAGAGTCCCCTGTTAACACGACCTCTCCGCTTTCGTTAACCCTCAACCCCGTAGCGTGGGAGTCAAAATTCCCTTCTGTCAGCAAACCGGGCAACGATAGGGGCGTTATCTCTTCTTGGTTTCCCCCAAAGTTCGATACCTCCAAATTCAACAGATGCCCCTGTTGGGAGATGCGAATAGTATCGCCCCCTTCCACCGCCGCAATAGTTACGTTACCGCCAGAAGTCGATAACTCTCCAGTATTAATAACCGTTCCACCAGTTAAGGTTAAATCTTCACCTGCCGGTACTTCTAAATTCCCGCTATTAACGATCGCCCCCGGTTGCGACGCATCAAACCTATAGCCACTGGGGGGTCCAACCAAGTTGTGATAATCGTTAGTACCTACAGCATTAAACCAATTATTACCAAAACCAATACCCGTAGCGGTGGTAACGCTGAAGGAGGCCGGGACGTCCAACCTGGCACTGGGCCCGAAAATGACACCGGCGGGGTTCATTAAATAGAGATTGGAGTTGCCCCCGGTGACTTGAATGAGGCCATTAATAATAGAAGCGTTGCCCCCGGTGACTCGCCCCAGAATGTTGTCGATGTTGGGGGCAGAAACGAAGTTGGCCGTTTGCCCCGCGTCCAGGTTGAACTGCTGGAAACTGTGGAAAAGATTGGCCCCGTTGCCGCCACGCTGGCCGCCGGTGATGTCGAATTGTTGGCCTTGGTTGTTAATAACGGTGCCGGTACCGTCGCGGGCAGGGGTTATGTTTTGAGCTATAGCGGGTCTTGCCCCTACAGGGAGTAATACGCAAATCAGGGCCAATAACCGAGAATAGTCTTTTGCTGCAGTCTTTTGAGCCATAGTCCAACTCCGGGATTAGTCTTCACGTTCCGATTCTAGCTTGGGAATTTGGAAAAAGCACGTTAACTTTTGTTAATTTTTTTTATCGAGAATTTAATGATTTTTGGCAATGGGGAATTGAGAAGAAACTCTTTTTGCCAAATTGAAATGCACTCTAATCTATTCCCTTGTCAAAATTGTGCCGGTGCGATATAATTAGCTAGCTTTGTTGTTAATAGCAAAACTCTATGTTTGAGCGACAGATACTAAATAAAAAAAAGCGTAAAAAAACACGGAGATACTCTCTCTTTTGCTGGGAGCGTTTTCTTACCCGTAACCTAAGTTTGATAAAGTTTATTTCAGTGGTTCTACTGACATTTGTTCTAACAGTCTCTTGGGTGCCGGCAGCTTTCGGTCAATTTCCTTTCTTACCAACTGTAGAATCTTCTCAAAACGAAGAGCCAGTTTTTGATTTTTTTAACCGACCTTATCAATGCGGAAATCTCAGGTGTAGTAATGTCTGGTTTAACGGACAAATATTGCTTAAAGTAGCTTCTTTGCCGTCAAGTCTTACGGAAAATGGAAATGCCAATATTTCTGTCGAACAAAGGGCAAGAAAAATCGAAATTAATCTCCAACAAATTCTCAAAGCAACCCTTCAATCTTCTGGGGAAACTTCCGAGAAGTCAGAAGGAGAACCGACAATAGTTCCGGATCCTTTGGAATTAATTAAAAATAGCTCCACTGCGGAAAAAGGCGAGTTAGATCCAGCTACCCCCCCTCTAGAAGTAGGAACTCTCAACAACCAAACGGTTATTTTCGTTCCCAAACAACCGGGTATCCCGCGACAAACGCTCTTGACTGTCACCGAACCCGATGCGATCGCTAATTTTAAATCCACTCCAGAAGAACTTGCTGTAGCGTGGCGCGATCGCCTCCGCCAAGCATTTAGCAATGCCATAAAAGAACGACAACAAATCTCAAAAAATCCCCTGCAACGACCCCTAGTAATTTTAGCGATCGCCGCCGTTCTTATGATTTTAAGTTTGGCTTTCCTTTGGCTGCAAAAACGCTTAAGTAATAAAGACAGAAACCTCAAAAAACAACTAAACGATTTCAAGAAATCCTTGGCCGCAGAAACCGAATCTGTTGCCTCCGAAACGGCGATTAAATCAAAACCAAAATCGGCAACTAATTCTAGTAAAAAAGGCAAATCTTCTAAAAGTTTATTATTAGCCCTAAGCCAAACTAACTTAGCTTTTGTCAGTCAAATAACCGGACTATTAGAAAAAATTCCCGATATTTCTTTAAAGAAACAAACAGATTTAAAGCAACAGCAAAACAGTACGGAAATGTTGCAGTTAGTGTTGCTTTGGTTCCAGGTTTTGCTCTGGGTAGGCGGCGTAGGTTTAATTTTGGCTATTTATCCTTATACTCGCGCTTTTACCATCTTTATTTGGACTCAATCCCCTTTTCTTTTGCTAATCTGGCTCTCTGCCAGTTTGGCAGATAAAGGTAGTAATTTTTTAGTCGATTTCTGGTTGCAAAGGTGGGCAGAAAAAGCTCGGGAAACTTCTTCCTATCCCCAACGATATACTAAGCGGGTGACAACTTATTCCGAAGCCCTGACCCAGGCAACTACTTTTATCGTGTATGCAGTGGCGATCGCTCTGACAATACCAGCTCTCGGCTTTTCCCTGGCGGGGGCAGGAATTTTAGGTATCGCGGCGACCTACGTTTTTAAGCCGAAAGTCGATAACGTCATCAACGGCGTTGTTATTTTGTGGAGCGATCGCTATGCCGTGGGAGATGTCATCCAAATAGGCGACAGGGCGGGACTGGTGGAAAACCTCAATTTGTATATGACCGAACTGCGCGGCGATGGGGGACGTTTGATTAGCATTCCTAACGGCAGTATCGATATTGTCGAAAACCTAACTAAAGAATGGTCGAGAGTGGAAGTAGCGATCGAGCTTGCTTACAGTACCGATGTAGAACGAGCCCTAGAAATTCTCAAAACAGTAGCAGAACAGATGCAACAGGAACCAGAATGGGACGAGAAAATTTTAGAACCGGCCTCAATTTTTGGTCTCGATAGCATGACTTATGACGGTCTTTTGGTCCAAATTTGGGTGAAAACCGCACCCATGCAGCAGTGGTCCGTGGCCCGGGAGTTGCGCGTTCGGGTAAAACAAGCCTTCGATCGCGAAGGTATTGCTCTCGGTATGCCCCAGCGATCGCTCTTTCTTAGGCAAGAGGCAATATTAGGCAAGAGAGAAGAGGGCGAGAAGTAAATTGTTAATTGATATCAGCTAAAATCTGCCTTTTGACAGATGGCACTTTCTTGGGAATTTTTTATCATATCATGCCATTTTTGAGGTTGCTGTCAAATCCGAGTTTGTTATGCTATGGTCTGGTTAACTTTTGTAAATATCGAAGTCCAGCCAAAAAAGAGATGGATAAGACAAACTGAACGGTCCTATAAGCGATCGCTTATTTGGGGGTACTGTTCCCACAAGGGTTTGTACCAATAAGGGCACTTACCCCTCTCAGAAACAACAGCAGTCAAAATAGGTAAAAACATGAACCTTCGTAAATTACAAAAACTGTACGCACGCAGCATCAACCGCATTGTTACCACCAGAGGCAGATTGCCCTCTGTTGTCAAGTCATTTATCGCAGCCCTGCTATCATTTACCCTAGTAGTAACTTGGGGCAACGCGGCCTGGGGGCAACTTCCTTTCTTGAACTTAGTGGAAGGAACAGATAACAATAAACCCATTGTCGATTTTTTTAATCGACCCTATAAATGTGGAAACCTAGTTTGTACTCAAATTTGGTTTACTGGGATGCCCATCTTGGAGATTGCATCGGAACCAACAACCGACGACGAGCGAGAATCTAGCTTTAGCGTCGAATTGCGAGCTAAACGGATCCAAAATACCCTCCAGCAAATTCTCAGGACAACTATCGGTGCCGATAGCGCACTTCAAAAAAGCTCCAACGTTCCCGGATTATTACTCGAATCGGCACTCGCTCCTATAACCGATCGCCAAGAGTCGGTTAGTAACTTGAAATTAGGGCAGGCAACCGAGCCTGCAACCCCCCAACCTGCAACCCCCCAACCGGCAACCCCCCAATCGGCAACCCCCCAACCGGCAACCCCCCAACCAAAGGCGCAAGAAATAGCCCCTCTAATACCCTACTTGAACAACAACACCCCCTCCAATCCGGAGGAACTTCACCCCAATACTCCCCAAATCGAAGTAGGAACTCTCAATGCCGAAACCGTAGTTTTTTACATTCCCAAGGAAAAGGGATTGTCCAATCTCAAGATTATGACCGTTACCAGAGCGGACGTTCTCCATCACGGTCAACTTCCAGAGGAGCTCGCCCAACAGTGGCGAAATCGAATTCGCTCTTGGTTTAGTTTCGCGTTAGCAGAAAGAGATTTACAGGCACAAACTCCCCTATTAAAGCCAGCAATAATTGGGGGTTTGCTTCTATTGATGCTCCTGCTCGGATTGGGAGTAGGTTGGGTGCAAAAACGTACTCGCGATCGCTACAGAAAGCTCAAAACTAAACTACGGGAATTAGAAGAATCTCTAGCGATCGACCCTGAATCCGCTACTAGCGAACAACTAGCTGCCATAGAAAACCCAGAAGCAACAGAAGAAGAACAACAACCAGCCGAAAATGCCGAGGAAAATACTACTACCTCAGCTACAACTAACCATCAACCGTATCTCACCCAGCAACTAGGCTCCCTCTGGCGCAGCATTCCCAAGTTTTCTTTGGAAAAACATAGCGTTTTAAAGCAACAGCAAAATGTGACCTTACTGCTGCTCCAAATTTTAATCTGGGTCCAAGCATTAATCTGGGTCTGGGGCACGGGCTTCATTTTTTGGGTCTATCCCAGCATCAGAGCTATAGGCTACCTCCTGCTGGAAAAAACCTTCCCCATTATCGGAATCTGGGTATTAGTAACCCTAGCAGATAAGGTCGGTAACTTCCTCATCGATGCCAACTTAAACGCTTGGGCAGAAAACGCACAGCTTACCGACCAATCCTCTCCGCGATATGCTTTGCGGGTTTCTACTTATTCGGCGGCGCTTAATAATTTGAGCAGCGTTATCTTTTGGTTAATAGGCATTATCTGGACTGCCGAAATTTTAGGCATCGCGACAACGGTGTTGGCAAGTGCGGGGATTATCGCCGTAATTGTCACTTATTTTTCCCAAAACTTAGTCAGGGATGCCATCAACGGCCTGCTGATTTTATGGACCGATCGCTATGCGGTGGGAGACGTTATCTTGGTCGGCGATGTCGGCGGTTTTGTCGAGAAAATGAATCTCTACATGACCAACCTTCGCAGCGCCGATGGAGAATTTATTACTATTCCCAACGGTTCGATTACAGTGGTACGAAACCTAACTAAAGATTGGTCTCGGGTGAATTTTACCATCGAAGTAGCCTACGATGCCGACATCAAAAGGGCCCTACAAATACTCCGGCAAGTCGCCGACGAATTTTATGCCGATCCGGACTGGCAAGAGCATCTGGTCGAACCGATAGAAGTTTTGGGAGTCGATGAAGTCTCCCATGCCGGAATGCTCGTTCGGATCTGGCTAAAAACTCAGCCCCTCAAGCAATGGTTGGTAGGGCGCGGTTTTCGCCTGCGGGTGAAAGAAGCTTTCGATCGCGAAGGTATAGCTATCGGTATCCCCCAGCGATCGCTCTTTGTTAGGCAAGAGGCAACAGGCAAAAGGCAAGAGGCAACGGGCAACGGGCAAGAGGTCAAGAAATAAGGGAACCAAAAAGCGCGAAGCGTTGCGAGGCAAGAGGCAACAGGCAACAGGATCGATAAGTTTTTCGGCTTAAAAAAACTATGCGAGGCAGTTTGAAAACGAGTTAGCCCTTTCCCTTTTGCCAGATGAGCTCTTGCCTTTTGCCTTCTTCAATTGTCATTGCGAGGCAGTTGGAAAACGAGTTAACCCTTTCCCTTTTGCCAGATGAGCTCTTGCCTCTTGCCTTCCCCCCTCTTGCCAGATGAGCTTTTGCCTCTTGCCTTCCCCCCTCTTGCCTCTTGCCTTCTTCTCTATGAGATTGCCACGGGGGGTATCTCGAATCAAAACCAAAAACTTGACGAGACACCACCCCCCCTCGCAATGACAAAGAAGTATTTATCGGGTGCCAACTAATCTTTTATCGCTAAAGCGATTACTACGAACGACTATGAAAAACCCATCCACCATCATATTTTCCATCCTCTTAGTCGCCCTCACCGCCTGCGCCCCCCAAACAGACACCCAACAAACAGCCTCCGAAACTTTAAAACTGCTCTACTGGCAGGCGCCGACTATCCTTAACCCCCACCTCTCTACCGGTTTTAAAGACTCGGAAGCGAGTCGCATCGTTCTCGAACCTCTCGCCAGTTTCGACAAAAACGGGGAAATGATACCGTTTCTGGCGGCAGAAATTCCTACCGTGGAAAATGGCGGGGTGGCGGCGGATGGCAAATCTGTTATCTGGAAACTGAAACAAAACGTTCAATGGTCCGACGGTACTCCTTTTACCGCCGCCGATGTCGTTTTTACTTACCAATTTGTTAGCAACCCCGAAGTGGGTGCCTCCACTGCCGGCAGCTATCAAATTATCGAAAGCGTGGAGGCGATCGACGATTATACGGTTAAAGTCAATTTTAAAGACGTTACCCCCGGTTGGTATCTGGTATTTGTCGGTACCGAAGGGATGATTTTGCCCCGTCACAAATTCCAAGAATACAACGGCCCCAATTCCCGACAAGCCCCCGCTAATTTGATGCCAACGGGCACGGGCGCTTATCGGGCGGTGGAGTTCAAACCGGGGGATGTGGTGGTTTACGAGGCTAATCCCTATTTTCGCGCTGCCGATAAACCTCACTTCCCCAGGGTGGAACTCAAGGGCGGCGGCGATGCTACCTCGGCGGCCCGGGCGGTGTTGCAAACGGGGGATGCGGATTTTGCTTACAACCTCCAGGTGGAAGCGCCGGTTTTGCAACAACTGGAAGCTAGCGGCAAGGGGGAAACTGTGGAGGTTTTCGGTCCTTTGATGGAGCGCGTTTTGTTTAATTTCACGAATCCCGATAAGGCAACGGCGGATGGGGAACGTTCTAGCTTGCAGTTTCCCCATCCTTTTTTCAGCGACAAACAAGTACGCCGGGCGTTTAATTTGGCGTTAGACCGGGATACGATCGCCCAACGACTTTACGGGGATGCAGGTCAAGCTACTGCTAATTATCTCGTCGCCCCGCCCCAGTTTATTTCTCCCAATACCAGTTACGAGTTTAATTTGGAGAAAGCGGCGGCATTGTTAGACGAGGCCGATTGGCGAGATAGCAACGGTAACGGCATTCGGGATAAAAATGGCGTGGAAATGGAGGTTTTGTTCCAAACTTCGGTCAATCCCGTCCGCCAGAAGACTCAGGAAATTGTCAAGCAAGCTTTAATTTCTCTCGGGGTGGGGGTGGAGTTAAAAAGTATCGATGCCAGCGTCTTTTTCTCTGGAGACCCGGGCAATACCGATACTGTGGAGCGTTTTTATGCGGATTTGCAGATGTTTACTACTGGCAACACCAATCCGGATCCTAGCGGTTATTTCAAGTTTTACACCTGCGAACAGATTCCCCAGAAGGCTAATAATTGGATCGGGGATAATGCCTCGCGCTATTGCAACCCGGAATATGACGAGTTGTGGCAGCAGTCGGTTACGGAGTTAGACCCCGAAAAGCGGCTGCAGTTGTTTGTAAAGATGAACGATATGTTGGTTGAGGAGGAAGTGGCGGTAATGCCTTTGGTCGATCGCGCCGATGTTGCCGGAGTTAGTAACAGAATTGTGGGGGTAGATTTAACTCCCTGGGATTTGAATACTTGGAATATTGCCGAGTGGAAGTTGCGATAGTTCGTGGCGATCGCAACCCGCAATAAAAAGCTCCCGCCAGTCGCCTGCCAGAAACCGGGTTTTGCCGAAATTACCCGGTTTCTTAAATCAATACCTTCGCCATTTTTTTGTAGGTCGGGCTCCGCGAAGCCCAAGCCAACTCTCGATGTTGGGTTCCACGGAGGTCCGCACAACCTACAAAGAACTTTAATTGTCATTGCGAGGCGGTTGGTCAATCGATTAATTTTTTTGACATCTAGTTCGAGTAGCCGAAGCAATCTCATAGATACTAAAAATTGCTACAGCGGGGCTATTTTCTGAATTTTTTTTCTCCATCTTTCCGAGTTCTTTACTTTTTGTTGTTATACCATTTTAATAAAGTTATGAAACCTAGCGTAATCCTTAAGCCCCTCTTGATAAGGGGGGTTTGGGGGGATCGAAAATTTTCTTTGAGTCTTTTAAATACCGAACAGCTTAGTTAAGCCGAAAGTAAAACCGGTTGATTTTTTCGGGTCTTCGGTACGAAGGTTTGCTAAAATGGTAATTTTACGATGAGCGGGAACTCTTAACAGGGAACAGGGAACGGGGAAGAACAAATTTAAAATTGACGCAAACACCATTAAACTACTTTTTTTTAATAACTAGATGTGCTAGTTAGTAAGAAAAAAATCCCAAATCCGTTCCCCGTTCCCCGTTCCCCGTTCCCGCGCATCAATGATGAGCGCAAGCTAAACACCGAAGAGCCATTTTTTCTAATTAGAAACAAGGCTTTTTTCCTCTTTTATTTCTAAGATCGAATATTTCAACCGGAAACGATTAAAACTCTCTGACCCAATTGTTTTTAGGCTCGATCCAGCTTCTTTCTACATTGCTATTTGTAGAACCAATAGCAGGAATCTCCAGACAATAGCCCGCCCCATAAACAGTTTTGATATAGCGAGGATGGCGCGGCTCCGGTTCCATCTTCGTCCTCAGATGTCTAACGTGAACTCTAATAGTTTCTATATCATCATCTGGATCGTAGCCCCACACTTCCTTGAGGATGTCGCTTGGGGATACGGTTTGACCGTGACGTTGGAGCAAGCAATGAAGCAGCTCGAATTCCAAATGAGTCAATTTGATAATTTTATCAAACCAGATGGCCTCAAATCGTTCCGGTACTAATGTCAAGGGGCCGTAGCTTAAAATTTCACTATGTTTGGCCGCTTGCGGAATCCGATCGGTGCGTCGCAACAAGGCCCGCACTCTGGCCAACATTTCTTCTACTTCAAAAGGTTTGGTTAGGTAATCGTCCGCACCAGCATTAAACCCTTCCACCTTGTCGTGGGTTTGACCTAAAGCAGTCAACATCAATATGGGTATATCTGCCGTGCGTTCGTCCCGACGCAGACGCTGACAAACGGTGAATCCATCCACCCTCGGCAACATCAGGTCCAAAACTATTAGGTCTGGTAGTAACTGCAAGGCCAAAGCCTGTCCTTTTATGCCGTCTTCGGCTTGGTGGACTTCATAGCCAGCCATTTCTAGGTTTACAGCTACCAGTTCCGCGATCGCAGGGTCATCATCTATGACCAGTATCCCAGGCATCATGTGGTCAATTTAGCTACGGTTTTCCCTATTGTAATGTTTTTTAGGATTTTTTAAGATTTTCTCGAAACTATTTTTAATTGTCAATTGTCAATTGTCAATTGTCAATTGCCTAGCTAATTCTGGGAGCCTCGTCAAATTTACTCCAAAACTCTCGGAGAAAATCGTTTAGTTTCTTGGGAATATTCCCAGGCGATCGCCTCTGGATCTTTTTCGCGACGACCTTGGATAAAATCTGGTTTAGTCTTTCTTTTACTAATCGTACTGGGATGAACCTTTAAGCGACTTGCCAGTTGCACTTGAGTTAATAACTGAGGAACTAAAGAAGAAAAACCCTGTTTTTTATTATTTAATTTCTCTCTGGGAGCGTTTTGAGATTTTCGCTCTTTACTAATCTCTTCCTTGGAAACTTGCCCATCGGCGCAATTTTTTTTCTGGTCTCTAACAGCATCATTAAACTGGGAACCCGCAGAAGAATTAGACAGAGAATTTAATTCATTCTCAGACGAAATTAGAGATAAAGCAGTAGGAAAATAATAAATTATCCCACCTTCGTCCGTTATTTCATAACGAGCTCCAAAATCTGTAGCTTGTCGGTCTAAAAATTCCTGGACCACATTAGGTCAACGACTCAACGCTAATTGCTTGCAATATAGCGTGAGCTTGTAAATTTAGGTTTGCAAGCTTATAGTTGACCCGACTAAGCATTAAATTGCTACGTTATTTAAGTCATAACACCTTCGGATGCATTGCCAGTTCGTTGCTCTGTTGTCAATCATTAAACATCCTATTTGAGTATTGGAAGTGTGATTGATTTAAAAAGCTTAAATAACATTGTCAAGGCCAACATAACTGAATAAAGGAGGGACGCAACAATGTCCAACTCTAATACCAATTTTGTTTTCGTACTAGATACGAATAAACGACCGCTATCTCCATGTAAACCAGGAGTAGCAAGGTCATTACTAAAAGCAGGAAAAGCTGCTGTTTTTAAACGTTATCCGTTCACTATTATTTTGAAAAAAGAGGTTAAAGGAGATGTCCCAAAGTGTCAAATAAAGATTGACCCAGGTAGCAAAACAACAGGATTAGCTTTAGTTCAGAATAACCAAGTGATTTGGGCTGCTGAACTTGAGCATCGGGGTCAATTAATCAAGAAGTCATTAGATAGCCGAAGGACTCTAAGAAGCCCTCGAAGAAATCGAAAAACGCCCTACCGCAAGCCACGATTTCTTAATCGTAAGCGCAAAAAAGGCTGGTTGCCGCCATCTCTCATGCACCGAGTTTTTACAATTGAAACTTGGGTTAATCGATTAATTAAAGTTGCTCCTATTGATTCAATTGCAATGGAGTTAGTCCGCTTTGATACCCAAAAGATGACGAACCCAGAAATTAGTAGTGCTGAATATCAGCAAGGAGAATTAGCAGGCTATGAAGTGCGCGAGTATTTGTTAGAAAAGTTCGACAGAACCTGTGTTTATTGTGGTGGTAAAAATATCCCTTTAGAAATTGAGCATATCAAACCTAAATCTAAAGGCGGAAGCAATCGGGTTAGTAACTTAACTTTGGCTTGTCGTCCTTGTAATGAAGCAAAAGGCAGTCTGGACATTAAGAACTTTTTAAGTAAAAAACCCAGTCTTCTTAAGCGCATTTTATCCCAAGTAAAAGCACCATTAAAAGACGCGGCTGCTGTCAACTCTACTCGTTGGAAATTATTCGAGACTCTCAAAGAAACTGGTTTACCTGTTGAGGTAGGTTCTGGAGGTTTAACTAAGTTTAATAGACGACTTTTAAACCTACCAAAAACTCATTGGCTAGATGCTACTTGTGTTGGAGAAATAGACAACTTAGTTGTTAAAACTAATCAACCATTGCTGATTAAATCTACTGGTTGGGGCAGTCGGCAAATGTGTTTAACCAACAAGTACGGCTTTCCTATTAGCCATCGCCCTCGAAAGAAAATTTACTTCGGTTGTCAAACCGGGGATCTTGTCAAAGCAAATATCCCAAAAGGTAAGTACGCTGGTCAGTACATTAGTCGGGTTATGATTAGAAGTGATGGTAGGTTCGCTATTAAATCAAAGGTTCACGGTAAGCAAATTGATGTCAATCATCAATACTGCCAAATTATTCATAAACGTGATGGTTATAGCTATGAGTTTGGAGAATTTGCTGAACTTAACAATCAATCTATAGTTAAGCCAACTAATGCTTACTCTTTTTTTAAATCAACTCAACTCAACCTTTTTGATACGACCGATTTAACCACCAACGTCTCAAAAACTAAACGTAAATCTAAGAAACAATTAGGAAATGATGATTATGAACAATTAAGTTTGTTTTAATTCTTTACAGAGGAAAATAGTTACTTGTTAGCTGTTTGGAGCTCGCCGCTAAATTTATCAATTCTAGCGGGAGGCCCCAACAGCAATTTTAGCTGGAAGTTTCGCTTTCATGGCCAAGTCCAGGGTGGTAATATGTCCCTGATTTTCCTCAATTAACTTATAGAAAAGAGAATTTAAGAGCTTCTGCTGTTGTTTTTGCTCTTGCTGAAAGCGCGTAACTGCCCAGCCTACTGTCGATGTCCTAGTAATGGCAAAAAATAACTGCCAAGACCGGCCATGTCAGAAGGCAAAATCCCAGAGAAATTGCCCAAGGGATCTCTGCGGTAGTATTGCGAGATTGTTGCTATTTTTGCTATTTTTGGCCATTTTCCTTTGTGCCGAGCAAACTTTGGTTGTTAGAAATCTTCTTCAACCCATCTATTTTATCCCGAAGGGTTATAACTTAAGATTAGGCCGAGTCCGCCAAAAGTCCTACCCTGCCCAACCTCAAAATCTCTCGATAACCTCAATGCCAAAATTTAGACGCAAACAGGCCTTTATTGCTACTGTCATCGCTGCCAGTTTCGGCCTAGTTGGTTGTGGCCCAAGCCCCATAGAGCAATGCAATAAATTGATTGCAACTATCAACAAAGGCAGCACTTTAGTCAACGCTCAAAAGGAGCGATACGACGCGGCCAGCCACCAGAACTTAGCCCTAGAGTTAAGTCTTGTTGCCAAGCAACTAGATAATCTCGAACTCGAAGACAAAAACCTCCAACAGTATCAAAGTCGCTTTGTGGGATTGTTTCGAGAACTATCTCAAGCATTCACCGAAATGGGTTTCGCCCTAGAAGCAGGCCATCGAGTAGAAACCAACCGAGAAGGTAGAAGGCAGCTCGAAGAAGCTAAAACTCAGCTAACACGAGCCGGTCAAAAAGCTAATCAAACTGTTGAGGCAGAAGATACCTTAATTAGAGAGTTACAAAACTATTGTCAGGCTAAATAGTAGCAATTGTTAATTGTTAATTTTTAATGATGAATTTCTAACTCCAAAACGTAGCGACCTAATTGAACTTTGTCCGACCACAATTCATATTCCAAGCGCAAACCCTGGGGTATCGGTTCTCCAACCAGGGCAAAACTACGGGTAAAATTGCGCAGTCGCAACTGCTGGGGCAACCCCGCAGCCAATTCGTTTTGCAACCAATAGCGACTAACTCCATAAATTCCAGGCTCCCACAGATGGCGATAATTGTATTGACCGTTTCCTTGCATGGTCATAACCGCCCGGTAGGGAGAAACCTCTAACCACAGCAATCGAGGTTTTGGAGAACTTTTCGAAGAAGTATTTTCCAGAGTAGTATCTCCTTCAAATTCTCTTTCCAATTCTCTTTCAAAAATTGCAGGTTCGTGCAATAATATGTGGAACTGTTTTCGGTCTTTTTGATATAGCGTTGCAGCAGTTTCTACTAAAGACCAAACGGGTAAATCTGTGGAAATTAAAGACAGACTTACTGGCTTACGATGGTGAGTTAACATATAAAATTCTCAGTAATTTATGATGAAAGAATAGAAAATTTTGGTGTAAAATAAGCCGATTGGAAGTTTGAATCCCGAGATGGGAAAAAAACTTTCTCAATTCAAGCTCGTCCAAAGGTCAAAAATTCTCAAGAAAATGCCTTTTGTTTTTTATACCAATTCAATTTAAGTCGATCCAATGATAGCTTCCATTGTCACTACTAAAATCCCAGAGAACCAGCAAAGCTTAGTTATTAACAGACCCAGTTCGGGTTTATCAGTTCGAGGTAGCATCAGAGTTCCAGGAGATAAATCTATTTCCCATCGAGCTTTGATGTTAGGAGCGATCGCCTCGCAAGAAACGACCATCGAAGGATTGCTCTTGGGAGAAGACCCTCGCAGCACGGCCAGTTGTTTTTCTCTGTTGGGTGCCGATATTTCTCCCCTCAATTCAGAATTAGTCAAAGTCCGAGGATTGGGATTGGGAAAACTCCAAGAACCAACTCAAGTATTAGATGCCGGCAACTCGGGCACTACCATGCGGCTGATGTTGGGTATCTTAGCCTCCCATCCCCAGCGTTTTTTCACCGTCACGGGGGATAGTTCCTTAGTCAAACGTCCCATGTCTCGGGTTATCCAACCCCTTCAGCAAATGGGGGCAAAAATTTGGGGAAGGCAGGATGCCACCTTAGCCCCTCTGGCAATACAAGGACAAAAGTTAAAGCCTTTTCATTACCATTCTCCCATTGCTTCCGCTCAGGTCAAATCCTGTGTTTTATTTGCCGGCTTAATGGCCGAGGGAGAAACTACCGTAACCGAACCTGCCCTCTCCCGAGACCATACCGAAAGAATGTTGCGAGCTTTTGGGGCTAAGGTTACTATCGACCCCGAAACTCATAGCGCTACAGTTACGGGCCCGGCCAAACTGCGGGGACAATCGGTGGTAGTACCGGGGGATATTAGTTCGGCAGCTTTTTGGTTGGTGGCGGCAGCTATAGTACACGATTCCGAATTATGCATCGAAAATGTGGGCGTCAATCCAACCCGTACCGGGATTTTGGAAGCTTTGGCCGCGATGGGAGCCGATATCCAAAGGGAAAACGAGCGAGAGGTAGCAGGGGAACCGGTGGCCGATTTGCGAGTGCGTCACGGTCAGCTACAAGCTTGTGAAATTGCAGGCTCTCTGATACCTAGATTAATTGATGAAATCCCAATTTTGGCCGTAGCAGCGATTTTTGCTAAGGGAACTACCACTATTCGGGATGCTGCCGAGTTACGGGTTAAAGAGAGCGATCGCCTGATGGCAATGGCCACTCAATTAAATCGCTTGGGGGCAAAAATTACCGAACTGCCCGATGGTATGGAAATTACTGGCGGCACTCCAATGGTTGGTACCGATGTGGATAGCTATGGGGACCATCGGGTAGCGATGAGTTTGGCGATCGCCGCCCTTAACGCTACTGGCACTACAACTATCGAGGGTGCAGAAGCCGCCGCTATCTCCTACCCAGAGTTTACAGCTACTCTCCAAGAAGTTCTAATTAGTAATTAGGTTTTGCCGAACTCGTCAACAACTTAAATCTGAATGCTAATGGCTAATCGTTAATTGCTAATCGCTGCTTGTATTAACAAGAACGCAATTAGCAATTAACAATTGGCCGAGTTATTAACTATTCAGTTGGCTTATCCCCGATTAGTTGTTCTTTGAAAGATTGGATTTCTGCCCATAATTCCTCGCGGTTAGAAGCGCGGAGTAAATAGCGCCAAACAAACCAGCCAGAATAGACGATACCAATTAACTCAAAAGTAGGAGCCAAAAGCGGGATATCGTTGAGGGCATCGATTACGGCCAGAGTTACCTTAATACCGATACCAACAGCCAAAATCAGGCCCACAGTGACAATGGGCTTTCGATATTGGTTAAAAAAGTTGGACAGAATACCAGGTAGTTCGGCCAAAATTTCCAATGCCTGGTCTTTGACTCCCTGAAATTGACTGTTAGTTTTTTCTGATTCTGGTGGTGCTACTTCCACATCAACTTTCGGAGTTTCAGTATCTACAACGGTTTTAGAGGTATCTGGTTCTTGCATAATTGCAGCTCCTTTATTTTTTCTTTAGTGTAAAACTACTCTGGACAATAGTTACCATAGATCGAACCACAGATGACAATTAGGGTTAATTTCAAGGCCTTCTAAGAGCGATCGCCCCTCGGTTTTTGATAAAAAACGTAACTATCAAATAAAATTCCTGCCAAACTAAAAGCTATACCGATCGCCACACAGCCTTGCAGGGGATTACCGTTGCCAAAAGTAGCCAAAAACTGGGAGATACTGGCCAAACCCTCGCGACCGATCGCTCCCAAACTGGGAAGGACGCTCATCAAACCAAACCCACTCAATCCAATACCGATTAAAAATAGAGGAGCGACAAAGCAAAAAATGCTAGTCAGGAGTAAAGATATAAGAAAATAAGGCAAAATACTCATAGCTATAACCTTCAATACCATAAAAGGGCCAAAAAAGCAAAACCATTAACAATTACTGGTTTTTTTTCCTTCTACTTACTAGGGTAGGCAGCCATCAGCTCGAATAGGTCTTTTTGTCAGAAAACTTAAATATTAGTTAAAAAATCTTATTAAAGATTCGTTAAGTGTTATTGCGTTTTTTCTTAAAATGAGGATAATGGGGGAGAAAAAAGGGCCTAAAGCGTACCAAATCCCTATTAGGGATTGAAATGAAATCAAACAAAAATTACTACTAAACTTGAGTAAAAGCCTAGAATCATGGGGAAAGCGGATGTGGTCCGCCATTTTGTTAGGAGGACAAGTAATCGTTCACCTTCTCCAAGCTAAAATCCACCGCCGTAACACCCTCGAACAAATGGTAATGGTAGGGCCAGAATCCCTCTTAATCTCCTTGCTAACGGCCAGTTTCGTAGGTATGGTCTTTACGATTCAGGTGGCCAGGGAATTTATCGTTCTGGGGGCTGGCAATGCGGTCGGTGGCGTTTTGGCCCTTTCCTTGGCTAGGGAATTAGGCCCTGTTCTGACGGCGGTCATCGTCGCGGGAAGAGTGGGCTCGGCCTTCGCTGCGGAAATTGGCACGATGAAGGTAACAGAACAAATCGATGCTCTCTATATGCTCAAAACGGATCCGGTAGATTATCTGGTAGTGCCTCGGGTGGTTGCTTCTTGTCTGATGCTGCCAGTTTTGACCATCTTATCCTTGGTGGCAGCTTTAGCAGGAGGAATGGCGATCGCTATAAGTATGTACGATATCCCCCAAAAGGTATTTTTAGAATCGGTCCAAAATTTTCTCACGATTTGGGATTTGTGCAGCGCTTCGATTAAGGCTGTTGTTTTTGGGGGCCTCATAGCTGTCATCGGCACGAGCTGGGGTTTGACTACTACGGGTGGGGCCAAGGGAGTCGGTCAATCTACGACCACCGCCGTAGTTACGGCCCTCATGGCCATATTTATTATTAACTTTTTTCTCTCTTGGCTCATGTTCCAAGGCATGGGCAGCGCTATTCTGCAAGGGGTTTAATCTGCAGTTCTGTATCGAAAAGCTTAAAATAATAACCATGCATCAAGTAACAACCCAATAATCAGCTCGTGACTGCAACTACATCTCAAACCCAACTCGATAAAACTGTAGAGCTACGACCTAGTTACAATATCCCTCTAATTCTGGTCGCCGCTGCTTTGCCCCTGGCCTTCCTGCAAATTTGGGTCAGCGTGGCGATCGCTCTGTTTGGACTATTTCTGATGTTTCAAACAGTAAACATCCGCCTCCAATTTACCGAAACGGCCCTAGATGTCTATCGTTCGGGAAATCTCATTCGGCGTTTTCCCTATAACGAATGGGAAAACTGGACCATTTTTTGGCCGCGAGTGCCGATTCTGTTTTACTTCAAGGAAATTAAGAGCATTCATTTCTTACCAATTATTTTCGATCCGAAAATGCTCCAAACCTGTCTCGAAGAACGTTGCCCCTTAAATGAAAAGCGATCGTAATTGATAATTGTCAATTGTTAATAGTTGAATAGTTAATTTTTGTTATGAATTCAGACGAAACACCGCAAATGAGACGGGAAAAACCCTTAGAAATTTCAGCATCTTTGGAAGAAAAACCAACTCCCATAGACTCACCTTGGGATGACGAGGAGGAAACTTTTGTAGAAACAACTTCTAGGAAAGAAGAGGATTTGCCAGAAAAGAACGCCCCGCCAACAACTCAATTAGAAACAGAAGAAAGAGAAGAAGACTATCGAGACCCGGAAGCAAATAGATTGGATGACTCTCCCGAAGAGTCAGAAGAAGAGAATATTCTCGATAGAGCAACTCCCCCAACGGAAGATAAAGACTTTGCTGCCGATGAAGAACCAGAAGCAACTCAATTAGATGAATCTCCCGAAGAGTCGGAAGAGGAGTATCTGGATGAGGAGATAGCAAGTTCGATGGAGGAAACTGTCGGGGAAGCAGAAACCGAACCCGAAAACTCCGAGATTGACGATACGGAGGAGCCCGAAGAACCAGTTGCCGAAATTGCTACCTCGGAAGAAACGACCTCAGAGGAAACTACCTCAGAGGAAAATTCCCCAGAAGTACAAGCAGAAAAAGAGCGATCGCTGGAAGAACAAGGCTCGGAGCTGGCAGTCAGAATAGCAGAATTAAAGCGCCAAGAGCAATATTTAAAACGAGAAGTTGCTTCTCTGGAAACAGCTAAGGCTAAAATCCAGCAAGAGTTGGTCGAACAAACTAGGTCTTTATCGCGCCTGCTGCCAGAAGCTTTAGAAGAACTGGGGCGACGCAAACAAGGTCTTTTGGTGGAAGTAGAGAAACTGGAACGGCGTAAAGAACGTATCGATCGCGAAATGCGCACGACTTTTGCTGGAGTTTCTCAGGATTTGGCGATTCGGGTTCAAGGTTTTAAAGATTATCTGGTGGGAAGCTTGCAGGATTTAGCTGTAGCTGCCGAACAGTTAGAGCTCGCCCCAACAGAATATAAATCCTCAGATTTGGGAGTCGAATCGGCTCAACCGGAACCAGGGCGATCGTCGGGCAGCCCCAAATTTGCCGAACAAGGTTTTAAGGATGAGGTCAAACTGATTCGCCGCCTTCTAGACCAATATCGGACGATGCCAGATTACTACGGTCCGGCCTGGCAACTGCGCCGCACTTTTGAACCAATTCACGCCGAACGAGTTTCCGAATGGTTTTTCACCCAAGGCGGTAGGGGCGCTTTGCCGAGTATGGGCAGTCGCCTGCAAAATATTTTGATTGCTTCGGCGGCGGTTTCGGTTTTAAATGCTTTGTATGGGGAGCGGATGCAGGTTTTAGTGCTTGCTAATTCTCCAGAGCGTTTGGGCGAGTGGCGCAGAGGTTTGCAGGATTGTTTGGGTGTAGATAGGCGAGATTTCGGTCCCGATCGCGGGGTGGTTTTGTTTGAAGATGCGGAACTTTTGGCGCAAAAGGCGGAGCGTTTGGTGAAAAAAGGCGGTTTGCCGATGATTATTATTGACGATACGGAGGATAAGATTAATCTGTCGATGTTACAGTTTCCTCTGTGGTTGGCTTTTGCTCCCGAAGCTCAACCCCGGGAAGTAGCTGACCGTTGGTAGTAAAGCTCGTTCGTAGTAATCGCGGAGCGCGATAAAAGTTCGTAGTAATCGCGGAGCGCGATATAGAAGTAACTTGAAAATCGCTGTTCGTAGTAATCGCGGAGCGCGATATAGAAGTAACTTGAAAATCGCTGTTCGTA
>CAZSTZ010000044.1:21879-33819 GCA_964609515.1 uncultured bacterium
GTAATCGCGGAGCGCGATATAGAAGTAACTTGAAAATCGCTGAACTTGTCGAGAAACGAAGTATAAAAATTATGAACTCTAAAAACCCAAAACTCCATGCCTCAGTATTAAACTGTGCCTCTATTAAGGCTAGGGGAGGATACTACGAGTTATTTCTCGAAGAATACGAATCTAACAAGTATAAACTAACATCGAAAGACTTAACTCCTCTACAGTGGCAGCAACTCGATCGCGTCTGTCAATTATCGGGATACAGCACTTGGAAGATCGAAAACTACAAACGGGAAACCTCCCAAAGCGACTTGCTGAAATACACAGAACCTATTTTCAGAACTCACACGGCACCTGATGGTACGGTATTTGAGGAAGTTGATGTTTCAATGGGAGACACTCCAGTTAGCTATTGGTTCTATGCGGGAACTCTGGAGTTAGGACCAGTGGCGTTTAGCGATTGGGTCTGTATAGACCGAGGTTCTTGCTCTCAATTCCCCTGGCCGACCCTGTCGGAGCCTCCAGATACAGTCTCGCAGCGATGCCGTCTCGTGGAGGGCGAGGGAATTTGGTCGGAAATGATGTTCTATTACCAAGTTATTGACAGAACCTTAGTTTCCGATATTTTCAAGGTTGACTCGATCTGGAACCCTGCCATTCCTAACTTAGAAAACGAATCCCCAGTTCGTCAGTTTCAGTTCCGAAGATATTTCTCGGGTTACAATTTCAAACATCAGTACAACCTCAAGTTTCATTTTCGCGTGCGGGGCAGTAGCGAACTTTGGTACTCTACTCATGTAGAGATTGACGGCGAGGATATGAATGTTAGAGTTTCACGCACCGAGCCCGGTCAAAACGTGAAGGCGACTTTTGAGGCGAGATACCAGTGCGAGTTGCTCCCTTTCGATCGCATCGAACTTCACGAACAGTCTTTTTCTTAAGAAAATTAAACGTGGGGCGGGGGCAAAGCATTCGGACACCAAAATTAACGGTTTTTCACCCCATTTACCGCCCGAATGCTTTGCCCCTACATATCCTTCAATGACAACAATACGTTTTTTTGCGTAAGTCCTAAATAAATTATTTGACTCATTTTCCGCAATTTGATATAGTACGACAAAATCTTACTAAAGAGGTTAAAAAACCATGATTAGTTGGTTATTATTTAACATTGGCTTGTTAATAGTTGCCTATTTACTCGGTTCTATGGCAACTGGTTATTGGGTGGGTAGCTGGTTTTACGGCATCGATATTCGCGAATGTGGTTCCGGTTCCACTGGTGCAACTAACGTTTTGAGAAATATCGGCAAATTTCCCGCTTTAATAGTTTTAATTATCGATATTTTGAAAGGAGTTTTAGCGATCGCCCTAGTTCGCTACGTCTATTCCCTCGATGCAGTGCAACAACTAGCCGCTGCGGTCCAAACCTCAGATTTTGCCAACCTATTAAATTTTCTGGCGCTCGGCCTCGGCGACGCCGCCAACCTCCAACCTTGGATGGTAACGCTTGCCGGGTTAGGGGCGGCGATCGGTCACAGTAAATCAATTTGGATCGGCTTTAAAGGCGGTAAAGCAGTAGCTACCAGTTTGGGAATTTTATTAGCAATGTCTTGGCAGGTTGGTTTGGGAACCTTGGGAGTTTTTGCCTTAGTTTTAGCCATCTCGCGGATAGTTTCTCTCAGTTCTATTGTGGGGGCGATCGCCGTTTCTGCCTTAATGTATTTTGCCGGGGAGCCCTTAGCTTATCAAATCTTCGCGATCGCTGGCGGCATCTTTGTAATTTGGCGGCATCGCACCAATATCGAACGATTGTTAGCCGGTACCGAACCGCGAATAGGACAAAAACTGTCTGCTGAATCTTAACAGTTTTTTGGGAACGGGCAATTGTTAATTGCCTGTCTTCCACGAGCCATTAGCCATTACCCATTACCCATTAGCGATTACCAATTAACCAAAACGACCGCTAACATATTGTTGGGTTGCTTCTTCCTGGGGGTTTTGGAAAATGTTCTGGGTTTCGTCGTACTCTACCAAATAACCGAAACGCTTCCCACCATCTTCAGCCTTAGCATTAAAAAAGGCAGTCATATCGGCTACCCGGGAAGCTTGCTGCATATTGTGGGTGACAATGACGATACTATAATTTTTCTTTAGTTCGTTAATCAACTCTTCCACCTTGAGAGTAGAAATGGGGTCGAGAGAGGCACAAGGCTCGTCCATTAAGACCACATCGGGATTGACCGCTACAGCCCGAGCAATACACAAACGCTGTTGCTGACCGCCAGAGAGAGCAAAACCATTTTGACCCAGTTTATCTTTTACCTCATCCCAGAGGACAGCTTGGCGGAGCGATCGCTCCACTATTTCATCAAGTTCGCGTTTATTTTTGGCAAGCTTGTTAATTCTAACTCCATAAGCGATGTTGTCATAAATTGACTTGGGGAAAGGATTGGGCTTTTGGAAGACCATACCAATACGTCGCCTTACCGCCACTGGGTCGATATTGGGGTCGTAGAGATTTTTGCCGTGGTACAAAATTCGACCTTCCATGCGAAAACTATCAATTAAATCGTTAAGGCGATTAAAGCAGCGCAAGACCGTACTTTTACCGCACCCCGAAGGACCGATAAAAGCGGTGACTTTATATTTAGGAACGTCCATCGAGATGTTCCTAACGGCGTGAAAGTCACCGTAAAAAATATTGATATTCTCTGTTTGTAAGGCAGGCTCGTTTTTTATCGAGCTGTTATTTTTATCGAGCATCATAAAGTTCTTCTCCAAATTTATTTGAAATAGATAACGATTTTTATGGTGCGCGGTGCGCACCCTACGGTTTGTTGATTTGTAGGGTGCGCACCGCGCACCTTACTACTAATACACTTTCTTACGAGTTGCCCAACGGGCGAGGATGCTAGTTAGCAATACTAAGAATACCAGTACCAAAGAACCCGCCCAGGCGTATTCCTGCAAAACCGGAAACGGACTTCTGGCAAACTCGTAAACCAGATAAGCTAGAGATGGAACCGTAGGAGCAAAAGCCCCGCGAGGCCAGTTATTAGTGTAAATCACCGTAAACAGCAAAGGTGCCGTTTCTCCCGCTGCCCTGGCAATGGCTAGAGTTACGCCAGTGATAATAGCAGGCAACGCTGCTGGCAATACCACAAATAAAACCGTTTGATAATTAGAAGCGCCAACTCCCACCGAAGCCCAGCGAATCTCTTGGGGCACGATTTGTAAAGCCTCATCTGTAGTTCGGACGATTGTCGGCAGCATTAATACCGAGAGTGCCACTCCTCCGGCAAAAGCAGAAAAACTGCCCGTAGTTAATACGATTAAACTGTAAGCAAATACCCCGGCAATAATTGAAGGAACCCCGCTAAGAACGTTAGTAGCAAAACGAATCCACTGGGCAATTTTGCCCCCGCTAAATTCCGATAAAAAGACTGCTGCTAATATTCCAAAAGGTATGGCGATCGCGCTGGCAATTGCCACTACCATAATCGTACCGAGAATCGCATTAGCAATACCCCCGGTTTCTTGACCTGCTGTTGGCGGCAGTTGAGTAAATAAACCGAAACTGAGACGATTTGCCCCTTTAATTAAAACGTAAATCAAGACTGCAAATAAAGGAACCAGAGTGATGCCAATACAAGCACCCGATATTCCCGTCATCACCATTTCAAAAATGACTTCGGGATTGCTTTTATCTTTCTCAAGATTTAGCTCCGAGTCTAAAGGTGGTTGTTCGTAGGTAACGTTTGACATTTGCTTTTTTTAAAGTTTTCAATTTGACAATTGGGAATCAATAATTACCAACTAACAACTAACAATTACCCATTCCCTATTCCCTATTCCCTATTCCCCAATTTTATTGATACTTAGCTTGAACCCGATCGACAACCCATTGAGCGGCTATATTAACCAATAAAGTCAAGATAAAAAGAACTACTCCAGCATACATCAGAGCCGACAGTTGCAAACCGGAAGCTTCAGCAAATTGATTAGCCATTAAAGAAGCAATGGTATTGGCAGGAGCCAGGAGGGAAAAACTAATTGTATTAGAGTTACCAATTAACATCGTGGCCGCCATAGTTTCTCCCATAGCTCGACCTAACCCCAACATAATGCCACCGACAATACCAGAGAAAGCTGCCGGTATGAGAACTCGAAAAATAGTCATCCAACGAGTAGCTCCCAAACCGAGAGATGCTTGGCGTAATTCTGGGGGAAGACTGGCAAGAGAATCCCGAGATATTGCGGTAATAATTGGCAAAATCATTATTGCTAAAACAATACCTGCCGGTAACATTCCCGGAGCTCCTGGACGACTGCCTTCGGGAATATTAAATAGAGGAATCCAGCCCAAGTTATTGCCGAGAAACTCTTCTATGGGTTTGATAAAAGGTAGCAAGACAAAAATGCCCCACAAACCGTAAACTACGCTGGGGATTGCTGCTAGTAATTCCACCATAAAAGTTAGGACTGTACGAACTTTTTGGGGTAAGAAATCTTCGCTTAAAAAGATAGCGGTTCCCAGTCCTAAAGGTACCGCAATAAAGAGAGCCAAGGCCGAACTTACTAGAGTCCCATAGATCGTGGGAAAAGCTCCATATAAACCTTGACCGTCATTAGCTTGTGGATTCCAAGCGCTAGTAAATAAAAATCCTAAATTAAATGCTTTAAAAGCAGGGATAGCTTGCCAAGCTACCGTTAGGGCCATGATAATTAAGATGGCAGCAATTCCCCAGGCAAAACCCTGGGTTAGCCAAATAAAACCCGCATCAACTTTTTTTTCTGTGTCGGTGCGAGAGCGGTTATCTTGATTTATCCCGTTGACTTTTTGTACCATATTTTTAGCAAAGCTCTTTACAAAATGTTTGTTAATTTGTTAATTTAAGTGCATAGAATCTTGGCAAATGCGCCAACAATAAATTGCTAATAGCTAATTGCTAACTGCTAATAGTTAGGACTAACTATTAACAATTAGCAATTGACAATTAGCAAAATTGGTTTCTACTTAATTGTTATCTCGCTATCTGGGCTAATGACATCTGCGGTTTCGGCAACTTTTTGTCGGACGTTAGGGGGTAAAGGAATATAACCCAACTCTGGAGCAGTCTGTTGACCTTCATTTAAACCATACTCGATCGCGGTCTCCATTGCTTGTGCCGTCTCTGGATTGTCATAAGTTTTATAAACCAGCAGCCAAGTGTAGGTAACAATTGGATAGGAGTTATTTCCCTCGGGATCCGTAATAAAGGCTCGCAGATTTTCGGGTAGGGTAACAGCCGCGAGGGTAGCAGATGCCGACTCATCCGTAGCCTTAATAAAATTACCCGATTTATTTTGGAGTGCGGCGGTGGGCAGATCGGCATTTTTAGCAAAGCCATACTCAACGTAACCAATGGCCCCTTCGTTTTGAGCAATTCCTGCAGCGACACCATCATTTTTCGCACCGCCCAGACCTGTCGGCCATTGAACTGTTTTACCTTCTCCCACTTGTTGTTTCCACTCTGGACTAATGGCGCTGAGGTGTTTGGTAAAAACTCCAGTAGTACCGCTACCATCGGAACGGTGTACCACTGTAATAGTTTGGTCGGGCAAATTTACTCCGGGGTTGTCTTGTGCGATTTGGGGGTCGTTCCAATTGGTAATTTCACCGAGGAAAATACCCGCGTATGCTTCCCTAGATAGTTGGAGGTTGTCAACACCGGGCAAGTTGTAGGCCAAGACGATGCTACCTGCGGTCATTGGCAACATCAGCACCCCTCTGTCAACTTTAGCAATTTCCTCATCTGTCATTGCCACGTCGCTAGCTCCAAAGTCCACCAGTTGTTGAACGAATCTCTCAACTCCCGCACCGCTACCGACAGATTGATAATCAACTTGTAGGTTGGGATTGCTGTTGCTCAAATCTTGGAACCACCGCTGGTAGACGGGGGCGGGAAAGGATGCCCCAGCACCGACTAAGCTTACTTGCTGCCCGCCGCCACAGGCAGCTAAACCTACTGTTAGAGCTACGGCGGAAACTTTAGAGGCCAGGCGAGTTAAAGATTGGGGCTGAAAATCGAAAACCATCAGTTCTATTTTTGTGAAAGAAAGTACGGTTAAAAGGATACCGGCTAAAATACCTCTCTTTGGTAAAGGGAAGGTTAAGAAATTTCCTTGACACGGAGAAGGGAGGCTTTCGGGGACGCGGAGAAGGGGAGACGCACCAGACGCACCAGACCCGGAGACGCGGGGAGGGGGTGTCCCCGTGTTTCCGCGTCCCCGCGTCCCCGAGTCCCCCAAAGTCTAACTACCTTGGCTACTTGATTGCAATTTTGCTATCGGGGCTAATTGTATCGGCCACTGAGGCCACTTTTTCCCGAACGTTCCTGGGTAGAGGAATATATCCTAACTGCGGTGCAACCTCTTGGCCTTCATTTAAACCATACTCGATCGCCGTCTCCATTGCTTTTGCCTTTGCAGGATCGTCGTAGGTTTTATAAACCAGCAACCAGGTGTAAGTCACAATTGGGTAGGAGTTACCTCCCTCGGGGTCGCTAATAAAAGCCCGCATATTTTGAGGTAGGGTAACGGCAGCGAGGGTAGCAGATGCCGACTCGTCGCTAGCCTTAATAAATTGACCCGATTTATTTTCAAGTGCGGCGGTGGGCAGGCCTGCCATTTTAGAAAAGCCATACTCAACATAACCAATGGCCCCTTCATTTTGACTAACTAGGGCGGCTACACCGTCATTTTTACCACCGCCCAAACCTGTCGGCCATTGAACGGTTTTACCTTCTCCCACTTGTTGTTGCCACTCGGAACTAATGGCGCTGAGATGTTTGGTGAAAACTCCGGTAGTACCGCTACCATCGGAACGGTGTACCACGGTGATTTTCTGGTCGGGTAAATTAACGCCGGGGTTGTCTGCGGCAATTTTGGGGTCGTTCCACTTGGTAATTTTACCTAGGAAAATATCTACATAAGCTTCCCGGGATAGTTTGAGGTCGCTTACTCCTGGCAAGTTGTAGGCCAAGACGATGCTACCTGCAGTCATTGGTAACATCAGCACGCCTCTGTCAACTTTGGCTATTTCATCATCTTTCATTGCTACGTCGCTAGCTCCAAAGTCAACGAGTCCTTGAACGAACCTTTCGACTCCGGCCCCGCTGCCGACAGATTGATAATCCACTTGTAAGCTACCGTTGCTATTGCTTAAATCTTGGAACCAACGCTGGTAGAGTGGTGCGGGAAAGGACGCGCCGGCACCAACTAGGTAAGTTTGTTGCTGGCTGTTGCTAGGCCCGGCAGCTAAACCTACTGTTAGAGCTATGGCCGCTGCTTTAGAGGTGAAGCTAATTAAAGATTTCTGATTCCAACTAAAAACCATAAGTTTTATTATTTTTTAGAATACTGTTAAAAGGATAATTGCAACTATAGCTTCTTAGGTAAAGGGAAGGTTAAAAAATGTCTAAGAAAGGTTAAGAAAATCGGTGGCACGTCAACTTTGAAGAGAATTAAAAAATAAATTATTTTTGGGAATTGGGAATTGGGAATTGGGAATTGCTAAAGGAATTAGCAATTAGCATTTTTATTTTAGATTTTAACAAAGGTATTTTGTGGAATTAAAATAATTATTGGTTGGGCAATTAATAAGGCTGCCACGGGAAGATCTCATATTTGCAAAAAAACTTTCTGGAGCCATTAACAATTGACAATTGACAATTGACAAAAATCGTTAAGTTGTTGGGTTTTTAGAAAAATGAGATGCACCCGCTGCCACTGCTGTTTTATTTGGTTTGTAATTGAGAGCTTGCCAGAGAAACTTGGAGCCTGCCTTAACAAGTGTTCCCTAAGGGTGATAAAATAATTGGTTCTACTAAAAAATCTTGTAATTAAAAAGCTAACCGTGGTTCAAACATTGTCATTAACAAACTCCAAGTCCTTAACCGATGGGCTGCCAGAAACAACGTCTCTCCTGGAACGGCGATCGCTGGACCTGGCAGATAGGATTATTTCTGGACATCGACTAAATAAAGAAGAGGCGATCGCTCTAACGGAAATCGAAGGACAAGAAAATATACTCAGACTTTGTAAAGCTGCCGATAAAGTCCGTCAAGCTTGTTGCGGCAATACCGTTGACTTGTGCAGCATCGTTAATATTAAGTCGGGTAACTGTTCGGAAAACTGTAGCTTCTGTTCCCAGTCGGCCCACCACCCGGGAGAAGGTTCTCCTACTTACGGCCTCAAATCTAATGAGGAAATTATGGCCCAAGCTAAGGCTGCCGAAGCGGCGGGTGCCCGCAGGTTTTGTCTGGTATCCCAAGGACGAGGGCCAAAATATCAAAGTCCTAAGTCGGGGGAGTTTGAGAACATTCTCGAAACAGTCCGCCAAATTATCGCGGAGACTAATATTAAACCCTGTTGTGCTTTGGGAGAAGTGACTCCAGAACAAGCTCAAGCTTTGGCGGAGGCGGGAGTTACTCGCTATAACCACAATTTAGAGGCAGCCGAGAGGTTTTATCCAGAAATAGTGACTACTCATAGCTGGAGCGATCGCGTGGCAACGGTGAAAAACCTCAAGGCTGCCGGCATTCAAGCTTGCACTGGGGGTATTATCGGCATGGGGGAAACTTGGGAAGACCGGATAGATTTGGCCTTGGCCCTGCGGGAGTTGGAGGTGGAGTCGGTACCGTTGAATTTACTAAACCCCCGCGAGGGTACTCCTCTGGGAGATGTGCCGAAGCTAGATGCTTACGAGGCGTTGAAGGCGATCGCTATCTTTCGGCTGATTTTACCGGAGCAAATTATCCGTTATGCTGGAGGCCGCGAGGCTGTTATGGGAGAGTTGCAGGCCCTGGGTTTAAAGGCGGGTATTAATGCGATGTTAATCGGCCATTATTTAACTACCCTGGGTCAACCTCCAGAACAAGACCGGGCCATGTTAGAATCTCTGGGATTGGAAGGTGGCGAAGCACCTATTCCTAAGTAGGCATGCATGCAAAAGGCAAAAGGCATGCATTAGGCAACAGGGGGTCAAGAAACCCGGTTTTGCAGAAATTACCGGGTTTCACCAGATACCATTCCCCATTCCCAATTCCCAATTCCCCAAGCAAGAATGAAAACTTCCAAAGAAATACTCTGGGCGATCGTTGGTTTAGTTTTAACTATTGGCGGCACTTTTTTAGAAGCAAACATCGCCAATCCTTCTGCCGTGTGGGAAAATGAAGGAGTTAAAACTTTATCTTTGGGAGTAACGTACCAAATTGGTGCGGTGTTATTAGTGGGTTGTCTGGGGGGTAAAAATGCCGCCGTTATCTCTCAAATTGCCTACATAGTTTTAGGCTTAACCTTATTGCCGATATTTGCTCAAGGGGGAGGGTTTGATTATTTAAAGCAGCCAACTTTTGGTTATTTGTTAGGTTTTATTCCCGGAGCTTGGCTTTGTGGAAATCTTGCTTTTAAAGCTGCGCCAAAATTAGAATTGCTGGCTTTTAGTTGCGTTTGCGGTTTGTTTGCAATTCATTTAGTAGGTTTGAGCTATCTAATTTTATCAAATATATTTGCTGGATTTGGTGGCGATTCATTGCCTCTGGTATTAGCAATTAAAACCTATTCTATTTATCCGCTTCCGGGACAATTGGCGGTAGTATGCGCCGTTACCGTTATGGCTTATGCTCTGCGACGTTTGATGTTTTATTAAAATGGGGAATGGGGAATGGGGAATTGCTAATTGTTAGTTATGAAGCTCCGTAGAACAGGCAAGATGCCTGTTCCTTGGTAATATCCAAGGACACATCGGCGGAATGTCAAAAAATGAGACCTTAAATGTCGCAAAAAAGTCCGCAATTGCGGACAAAAATTGGACAGTTAAAGGCCACAAAAAGTCCGCAATTGCGGACAAAAATTAGAGATTTCTAAGGCTCAGTCAAAATCCCCAATTGTTAATTGTTAGTTGTTAATTGTTAATTCCTATTGAATTTCGCAAAAAATCCTTTATTCTGGATGGGCGCTGTTGTCAGCATCATCCTAGACCATTTAACAAAATTCTGGGTGGTACGAACCTTCCAGCTAGGGGACACCTGGCCTTTATGGCAGGGGGTGTTTCACTTTACCTACGTCACTAATACCGGTGCTGCTTTCAGTCTGTTTAGCAACGGCGGGGTTTATTGGTTGCGGTGGCTGTCTTTAATCGTTAGCGTGGCCCTAATGGCCTGGGCTTGGTTTGGCCCGAAGTTCCCTCGGTGGGAGCAGGTGGGTTATGGTTTCATTTTGGGAGGAGCTTTAGGTAACGGTATTGACAGATTTTTATTGGGTTACGTCGTAGATTTTCTGGACTTTCGCTTGATTCGCTTTCCAGTTTTTAATTTGGCGGATGTCTTTATCAATATTGGAATTTTCTGTTTGTTAATTGCGACTTTTAGAGGGGGGCCTCCTTCTGGGGAAACGGATTGAGTATGAGTACTCGTTCTGAGTATGAGACAGGGGAAAAAGATTGAGTACTCGTTCTGAGTACTCGTTCTGAGACGGGGAAATCGGGGCGGCAAAGTTGTAGGTAAAATATTAAACAGCAAGTAAAATAACGAAAGTATATGGCTTCTTCTCAACCACCCCGCAATCCTCAAGGAATTTTAAGAGCAATAACTCAAGCTGTTACGACGGTTCCAGTTAACTATATTTCCCAATTGGTACTAAGACGGCGTGCGAAAGTACCAAAAATTAGGATACGAGAAGGTCAGGGAAATCCGCCTCAAGACCATCCTTTAGTGGGCGATCGCTACATTTTAGGTCGTTCTTCTCAATCCTGCACCATCGTTGTTAAAAATTCCCTAGTCAGCAAAATCCATCTCTCGCTTTCTCGCAAACCCGATAACCCCCAGGCGCCCTTCTATCTCAGAGACGAACACTCCGCCAACGGCATCTATTTGGGAAAACGTAAAATCAAAATCCTGCCCCTACGCCACGGAGATGTTTTCACCTTGGGGCCTCCCGAACTTGCCGACGCGCCGACGGTGAAATATATCGATCCGCCGCCGTGGTACGTTCGCATCTTTCGTTATGGCGTTTTTGCGGCGGGGGCGGTGACTGCTTTGGCAAGTTTGATTATTCTCTTCGAGTGGACGAGATTTCAGGTCAAACCTTTACCAACTGCAGTTTCCGGTCCGGTTATAGTGTATGCCCGCGACGGAGAAACTCCCCTGCGTCCGAGTTACGGCAACGCCCACTACGAACTCAATCGAGTTTCTAAGTTTTCTTCTTATTTACCCGATGCTTTAATTGCTTCTGAGGATAGTCGGTTTTATTGGCATTTGGGGGTAGATCCGGTGGGAGTGGCGCGGGCTCTGCTGAGAAATCTGCGAGAAGATGAAATTCGGGAGGGTGGCAGCACTCTCACCCAACAGTTAGCGAGAAGTCTGTTTAGAGGTTATGTAGGTACGGACTATTCGGCAGCTCGGAAGGTGCGGGAGGCGATTGTGGCTCTGAAGTTGGAGACGTTTTATACTAAGGAAGAGTTGCTGCTAACTTATTTGAATAAGGTTTATTTGGGGTTTGAACTGTACGGGTTTGAGGATGCGGCGAGGTTTTATTTTGATAAAAGTGCGAGGGATTTGAGTTTGTCGGAGGCGGCGACTTTGGTGGGTATTTTGCCGGCCCCCAATAGTTTTAATCCGGTTCAAGATTATAAAAAAGCGATTCAGCAACGGGATGGGGTGATTTATCGGATGCTCCAGTTGGGGATGATTAGTAAGGAAGAGGCGGATAGGGCTAGGCGATCGCGAGTTGAAATTAACCCCAAGGCGATTGAAATTATTAAGGGTACCATTGCTCCTTATTATTACAGTTACGTTTTCGACGAGTTGGAGGATTTGGTGGGGGTTGGTTTGGCGAGGGAAGGCAATTTAATCGTGGAAACGGCCCTAAATCGGGAAATGCAAGAGAAAGCCGAGGCTAGTTTTGAGA
>CAZSTZ010000045.1:0-21808 GCA_964609515.1 uncultured bacterium
GGCGAACAGGCAAGATGCCTGTTCTACGGACGGTTAGGTCCAAGCGCGGAAGAATGTGTTATCCTGCCAAGCATTGGCGGTTCGCGCTTCTATATTTACCATCTCTTCCCGACTCAAGGGTTTAAACTGTTGCGCTACTCGGAAGTTAGACTCTAACTGGGTCGCTGACTCCGCCGCGATAATACAACAATGCACTCCGTCTAGGGATAGAACGTATCCCATCGCTTGTTCCATGCCGTCTAATACTCCCGGTTTGAAAATCCGACCGTAAGCCGGCACTTTCATCGCAATTACTCCTACATTGTTCTGTTTCGCTACTGGCAAGACTACCGGCGCAAACGGACGGGGATGGTGAACGTCGGCGGCGTTGAGCGTTACCAAAGTCGTATCGAAAGGATAGCGGCGCAAACCTTCGGCGATGACGTCGGGTTCGTGGTGGCCGGTGATGCCGGAATAGCGGACTATTCCTTGTTCTTTGGCTTCTTCGAGGGCTTTTATGGCGCCGTTGTTGCCGAAAATCTCGTCTAGGGTACTCATAAACGAGACGTGGTGCATCTGCCAGAGGTCGAGGTAGTCGGTGTTTAAACGTTGGAGCGATCGCTCTAACTGCCGCCACGCACTATCGCGATCGCGCCCTCCCGTCTTACTCGCTAAAAAGACATCCTTTCTAACCGACGGCAAAACTTTCCCCAAATTCTCCTCACTGGGGCCGTAACTCGCCGCCGTATCGAAATAACGGATGCCTAGAGCGATCGCCTTTTCTATCATCTCTACTGCTTCCCCTTCTCGTCCGCGCCAAGATAGAGGCGTTTTACCAGCGCCACCCAGACCGAAAACCGGCACGCTAACTCCCGTTTTTCCTAAAATTCGTTCCGGCATGGTTCCCGCAGGCGGTGGGGATGCGGCTATTGTATATGATTGTTGCTTTCTCGCGGCGCTAATGGCGATGCCACCAGCGGCGGCGGCACCGGCGATGAGGAAATTGCGCCTGGTTGTTTTTTTAGTCATGGTTGTTCCTTTATGGTTTTTTTAAATTTTAACCCAGGTTCGTATTTTTAAGTATGAGTACTCGTCGTGAGTATGAGTATGAGATAAGGGTAATTGTAAAATTAGTCACAGTTATAATAGTTATGAATTATTTTGTTGCAAACCAAAGTTAAAAAAAGATGAAGAGACGTAAATTATTGTGGTACGGATTGTTATTTTTAGCAGGCTGTAGCGCGGGCAAAAATAACTCGAATAATAGTTTAAAACCCCCTGCCACCGCTCCAGAAAAACTGCGATTTGCAGTGACGGACGTTCATAATTTAGAAGAATTAAACAGGGATTTTGGGCCCTTTAGACAGACTTTAGGAGAAGTTTTGCAGGTCCAGGTTGAATTTTTTACAGTGGCCAATTTTACCGAGGCCGTACCGGCTTTGCTCTCCAACCGGATAGACTTGATTATGGCAGGACCCTCGGAATACGTCCTGCTCAATGCTAGGGCGAATGCCGTTCCCGTGGTAGGTGTCACCAGGCCCAACTACCACTCGGTGTTGGCCGTTAGGGCCGAGGACAAAATTGAGTCTCTAGGTCAATTGAAGGGCAAAACAATTGGAATGTGGAAAGTGGGTTCCACTGCAGGTCATTTGGGAACGACAAAGGTGTTAATCGATGCCGGCTTGGAGCCTAAATCTGACTATAAAGTGGTAATGTTAGGTAAAAACTGTCTGGCCGCTCTTAAAAAAGGGGAGGTTGCTGCTTGTGGGTTATCTACTTTTAATTATGAAGATTTACTGGCAGCCGAAGGCGCGTCAGAAGAGGATTTTCCTCTAATTGCTGAAGGTTCTCCTCTGCCTAACGATGTCTTTGTTGCTAATAGTTTCCTGGCTCCCGATTTTGTTGAATATATGCGATCGCAAATGCTCTATAATGAGGATAAACTGCTAAAAAGTCTGGTTTCTACTAAAGCTAATGATAGGTTTAAAGGAGTTACATTAGTAGGGGCAAAAGATGAAGATTACGAGATGATTCGGGAAGTTTATCGAGGGATGGGAGAGGAAAATTTGATTGAATAGCGGGCTAATTGCTAATTGCGTGGATTTAATTACCAATTACCTCTTCCCCAATTTTTTAAAACATGAAAAGACGTAATTTTTTGTGGTATTTTCTACTTTTTATTGCTGGCTGTAGCGGGGCTGTTAATAATACTAATGTTGTTGAGAATAATTCTATCGGGAAGCTCCCAGAAAAGCTCCGGTTGGCAGTGACGGACGTTAAGGGACTCGAAGGATTAGAAGGAGATTACGGGCAGTTTCGGCAAGCTCTCGAAGAGGTATTAGCAACGCCCATAGAGTTTTTTCCCGTTGAAGACCCTTTTCAAGCTATAGCAGCATTAAAGTCGGCTGGGGTAGATTTGCTTTGGGCCGGTCCTTCCGAATATGTAGTCGCTAGAGCTAGAACTAATGCATTGCCCCTGGTAACTATCGTTCGTTCCGATTATTACGCGGTTATTGCAGTTCGCGCCGATAGCGGGATTCGTTCTTTAGGAGATTTAAAGGGTAAAAGCATCGATATGTTAAGAGTGGGTTCTAATGTCTCTCATATTGGCAGCGTCAAACTCTTAATCGATGCTGGATTAGACCCTAAGTCCGATGTCAAGATTGTGATGTCTGGTTTGGATAGTTTAGAAGGGTTAAAAAATGGCGAGGTGGATGCTTGGGCGAGACCGGCTCACCAGTACCGAGCTGCTTTGGAAAAGGAGGGGGCATCGGAGAGGGAATATCCCATAATCGCTAGAGGTTCGCAGTTTCCGGGGGATATTTTGGTGGCGGGAAGCCACCTGGAACCGGAACAGGTCGCACAAATGCGCGATCGCATCCTCGAAAACGAGACTAAACTAATTCAATCTATTGTCTCGGTAGCTGCTTTAGCTAAGTTTAAAAATGCCAAGTTAACTGCTGCCAACGATTCCGATTATGACTCGATTCGGGAAGCTTATAAAGCTATGGGACAGGGTGAGTTTCTGCGATAAAACGTGCTTTTAAAAATTGCATAAAGAGGGGAGGGTTTTATGAAATCAAGACAAAAGTCAATTAGCAAAATCAAAGCCAGACTAGGGGACTTGAGCATTGCCAAAAAAATTGGCTACGGCTATGCTTTGGCTATTGGAATCGCAATTTTAGGAACGAGTATCGGTCTGATTGTGAGCGAATATTACCAAAAAAAAGCTCAACAGCGACTTCAATTAGCTAACAGCCAAGAACATCTTTTCGACAGCTTGCAAAATCATGTATTGGAGTTGCGATCGCATCCCCAAGAACTGGTGGCAGTATTAGACGATTCTATCTGGTTCCAGTACGAAACCAGTAAGTTTAAAAATGACCTCAACAAAACTAGGGAATTGTTGTCTGAAATAGAAAGTTTTACCAACAGCTATCCTACGGATTTACTAGCAAAAAAACCGACTCGTATTAAAAACATTTTGGAGGATTACCAAAAAACTATCGATTTGTATTCTGACTTGGTAGAGTCTCTCTGGCAAGAAATCGATTCTCTTAATTTAAAGCCAGAAGAAATTCCCAGAGCAAGACAGCAAGTTTTAACTGCTATGGCAGGGGAAGATGCTATTAAGATTAGAACTGATTTTGAAAAGCTTTCAGATAGCTTAACTCGCATCAGTATAACAGCAGAAATACAACAAAAAGAGGCTTACGCTCGACTCCAGCAAGTCCAGACTTGGCGGGTGTGGTTTATTATTATGAGTATGGCGCTATCGGTGACGATCGCTGCTTTTTTAGCAGTGCGTACCAGTCGAGCGATCGCAAGTCCTTTGGAAAGGTTAACTGATGTTGCTGAAAAAGTGACTCGCAAAGGCGATTTTAACCTCCAAGCTACTGTTTATTCTACGGATGAAGTTGGTTTATTAGCTATCTCTTTAAATCAACTTATTGCTTGGGTGGGAGAATACACCCGAGAATTAGAATTAGCTCGCGAGACTTTAGAAGAGCGAGTAGATATGCGAACTGCCGAACTAAAAGAGGCTTTAAAACACCTGCGAGAAACTCAATCTCAATTGATTCAAACTGAAAAAATGTCTGGTTTGGGACAGATGGTGGCGGGGGTGGCTCACGAAATTAATAATCCTGTTAGTTTTGTCTATGGCAATCTCAATTATGCCTGGGAATACAGCCAGCAATTGCTGGAAATAGTAGAGCTTTATCATCAACATTATCCCGACCCTCCAGAAGAAATAAAAGATTTGTTGGAGGAAGTAGAAATAGATTTTTTAAAGGAAGATTTGCCGAAGGTTTTAGCTTCCATGAAACAGGGAGCCAATCGCATCGCTGCCATCGTAAAATCTCTCAGAACTTTCTCTCGTTTGGACGAATCGGAATTCAAAGAAGCCGATATTAATGAGGGGATAGAAAGCACTTTAACTATTTTAGAACATCGTTTAAAGTTCAAAGAAGATTCGGCGGGAATTAAGCTAATTAAAAAATACGGTAAAATACCTTTAATTAATTGTTATGCGGGTCAATTAAATCAAGTGTTTATGAATCTCATCGCTAACGCGATCGATGCTCTCGACGAATGCGATCGGCGGCGAACTGTGGAAGAAATTCAAGCTAATCCCGGCACGATTCTGATTGGCACGGAAATACTCGATAATAATTGGATAAGCATCACTATTGGGGATAACGGACCGGGCATTTCTGAAGAGGTAAGAGCTAAATTATTCGACCCTTTTTTTACTACGAAACCGGTGGGCAAAGGCACGGGTTTGGGGTTAGCTATTAGCTATCAAATTGTGGTGGAAAAACATGGCGGTAAGATAGAATGTCACTCGTCTGTTGGAGAAGGAACGGAATTTGTTGTTAAAATTCCGATTAACCGTTCGTAGAACAGGCATCTTGCCTGTTCTCAGAAACCCGGTTTTTTCAAAAAACCGGGTTTCTTGGGGTTAACAGCTCGTGTTGCCTGTTCTACGTTTCTTGACAGGTGGAAGCTATTTGGCAACAGCAATTTTACCTTCGAGCTGACTGGGATGACTTAAATGTTCCCCCAGTCTTTCGCTAAAGTAACCCACTTCGTAATCCTCCGGTGGAAGTTCTACTAACAACCGATGCCATAAGGCGATACCTCGTTTGTCGAACGCATCTCGGGAGCGATCGTCTGGAAAACCCGATGCTGCTGGCTCCTCTTGGTTTAACAAGCGATCGTAGATGTCGGTCCATTCTTCGAGACGTTTAAGGGTCTCTGGCGATAGAGGTAGAGTTGCAGGATCGATGTTGCCATCGCCATTTTTCCACCATAGAGGATAGCATCCTTAATCTGCCATCAATTCGATTCTTTTTTTCAATGATATCATAGTAAGTTGTTCGGCATCCTAATTTTAACAGATAATGAAAAAAATCGCTATCGCTCTATTATCCCTTATCTTAACCTCTGCCAGCGCGACAGCACGGGCCCAAACAACCCCGCCGGCGACTATTTGCCCGGCACAACTGCCGGGGGCCATCGACGCGATCGCCTCCCGTCCCCAGTTTAATCGCTTGCGGTGGGGGGTTGCGGTACAAACTGCTACTTCGGCAACTACTCTCTATAACCGCGATGGGGAACGTTACTTTATCCCCGCTTCTACTCTGAAGTTACTCACCACCGCCGCCGCTTTACAAACACTCGGTCCGAACTATCGCATTCGCACTTCTGTTTATGGGGACGACAGCGGTTCTATTTATATAGTCGGACGGGGCGACCCCAGTTTAACTGTTGTTCAACTTCAAGATTTAGCCAAACAATTAAAAGCGCGGGGAATTACACAAATTAATCGCTTAATTGCCGACGATAATTACTTTCGAGGTTCTGCGGTTAATCCTACTTGGGAATGGGAAGACGTACAGGCCGGTCACGGTGCCCCAGTTAATAGTTTAATCCTCAATCGTAACGCGATGGATTTGATGTATTGGCCGCAAAATGTGGGGGAACCTTTGCGAATTACTTGGGTTAATCCCGAGGAGGGAAACGGTTGGCAAGTTGAGAATAATTCGATTACTGTTGCGCCAAATGAAAGGGAGTTTGTGGAGATAGGACGGGATTTGTTTCGACCGATAGTTCGGGTTGGCGGACAGTTGCGGGCGGGGGCAGAACCGGAACCGATGTATGTGGCGATCGTTCGACCTGCGGAGAATTTTTTGCAGCGTTTTCGGGAGGTTTTACAAGCAGAAGGAATTAGGGTTTTACAAAGTTCTATTTCTGCGTCTCCTCCTGCTTCTCAATTAACGGAATTAGCTGCCGTTGATTCTCCGCCTTTGGCAGAGTTGATAAAGGAGTTAAACCTAGAAAGCGATAACGTTTATGCGGAAGCTTTGTTAAAAACTCTGGGGGCGCGGGCGCAAAATTCTGATGCTTTGGAACCGGGTTTAAAAGAGATGGAAATGGCTTTAACGGAGTTAGGAGTTGACCGGGAAGGATACGATTTGAGCGACGGTTCTGGGCTTTCTCGTCATAATTTAGTGTCGCCACTAGCCCTGGTAGAAACTTTGAGGGGGATGGCTAATTCTCCTTGGGCGAGCGTTTATCAAAGTTCTCTCCCATCGGCAGCGGTTAGCGGTACTTTAAGGCGGCGTTTTGCTAATAGTTCGGCGCGAGAAATTGTTCTGGCAAAAACGGGTACTTTAAGTGGGGTTTCTGGTTTGGCTGGTTATGTTTTTGCGCCGAATTATAATGAGGTTTTGGTGTTTGCTATTTTGGCGAATCAATCGGATTTATCTTCTCGGGTTTTGCGGCAAGCTATTGATGAAATTGTGGTGTTGTTGGCCGGTTTGGATAATTGTTAATTGCAAGAAATCGCGGAGCGCGATTACTACAAACAGTTCGTAGTAATCGCGGAGCGCGATTTAGCGCACCTTACTAATTCAAATTCTAATATAATTTTGATTGCCAGTATTTGGTAAGACTCTCAACCGTTGATTTGTTAAATCTGGTTCTAAACCTAAACCTTCTAAAGGAAACCAACCTATTAAGGGATGTTCGCCTTCTGGAAGTTCCAAACAATTAAAATTTCCTTCTCGTTCTCCTATAGTAATAGTTACCTCTTTAAAAACTCGTACTATTTTGGTTCCTATTACGGTTTTTGCCTCTATTTCTTCAACGAAAGGCAAACCTAATTGACTGACGACTTCTGCCGGCAAACAAAGTTGACTCGCCCCCGTATCTACTAAGACATCATTGAGAATAACGAAACGCACTTCTTCTGATGGAATAAAACCTCTTTCTGCGAGTATTTCATCTATGTGGTTGGTGACTTTTAAGGTTGTAGTAACTCGGCCCATTTTTTTCTATTTTTGCTAATTGCTAATTGCGAGTAGTAGGGTGCGCAATGCGCACCTTACCATTGTTGTTAATTGTTAACCCAAAAGCGATTACTACAAACAGTTCGTAGTAATCGCGGAGCGCGATTTAGATTTTTGGTACCACCTTTTATCTAATTGCTGGAACCTTCACTCGGCGAGCTATCCGCAGCATAATTTTCTGCGGCTTTTTTCACCACTTCTACATCCAAATTGAATACAGTCGCTATTTGTTCGACAGTTAGTCGGCAGATTTAGTTCGTTTAAGTACAGACATCGCACTCGCCCGCTGTCAAAAAATTCTCGATCGTGTTTGGGCCGTTCGGATTCGATACTTCGTTTGGGAAATAATACGATTAAGCGCCAGTCTTGCGGTGGTTGTTTGTGATAGAGGTACAGGGAGATTTCGGTAAAAAAGCGCCAGTAGAAATCGTCCTTTTTTTGGAATTGTACTTCGGTAAAGTACAGGTGTTTTTTGCTGTTTTTTCGCCGGGGCTTAAAGATGCCGTCGATGCGAAAGCTGGTTTGTTTGATTTCTTCGGAGACAAAATCGTAGTTTTTGACTTGCTCTGGGGATTGGCCTATTAGCTCGAAAAATGTGCCGGGCAAGATGTTGAATAGTTTGTAGAAAATGGAGTCGGTTTTCACGGTTTAATTTGGGTTCCGTGTAGATTTTCCACTTTTATTATATAGCAATTTTGGGTCTTCGGTACGAAGGTTTGCTAAAATGGTAATTTTACGATGAGCGGGAACTCTTAACAGGGAACAGGGAACGGGGAAGAACAAATTTAAAATTGACGCAAACACCATTAAACTACTTTTTTTTAATAACTAGATGTGCTAGTTAGTAAGAAAAAAATCCCAAATCCGTTCCCCGTTCCCCGTTCCCCGTTCCCGAGCATCAATGATGAGCGCAAGCTAAACACCGAAGAGCCGCAATTTTAAATGATTTGTAATAAGCTCTAGAGAATCGGTCAAGTATTTTCAGAAACCACGTTTTTTGGTATCACCCGGTTTTGCCGAAATTACCGGGTTTCACAGGCCGGTCCTCTATAGCAATCCGTGCGCAGGTTGTAAAAAGTTAAAAAGTAGAAAAAACTCCGAAACTCTTTCCCATTCCCCATTCCCCATTCCCAATTTGACTCGAATTACTGGGGTTAGCGATGTCACTGTTGTTAGTTCCGCTAGTGCTTTACCAACTATCGCTTCTACTGTTACTAACTCCGACGGCGAGTTAACCTCGGACTTGGAACGATACGAGGGGATGTTGGTACGCTTCACCGATACCCTTAGCGTTACGGAGTTGTCGCTGCTCGATCGCTTTGGCGAAATTAAGCTATCTCAGGGAGGACGACTAACTCAATTTACCGAAACTAACGCCCCATATGTTACGGGATATAACGCTCATTTACAGGATATCGCTAAACGCACGATAATTATTTCTAAGAGTTTAAAAAGGCGGCACCCAGATTCGAACTGGGGGATGAGGATTTTGCAGACCCTTGCCTTACCACTTGGCTATGCCGCCGCTATCCATATAAATTATTATCTTAAACCCTCGCCTCCCATCTTGTCAAGGGGCGATCGGAAAAATTACAATAAAATTTCAGCAATTAGCTCAAAAGACCAATCTCATCAACGGCCATGACCTCCACCAAACCCTTTATAGTAGCCCAAATAACCGACACGCACCTTTTCGCCGAAAGCGACGGCCAGATGTACGGCATCCCCACAGCTAAATCTCTGGAGGCAGTCATCAATAAACTCAAACAACTACAACCCCAACCCGACATCCTCCTCCTCACCGGCGACCTCTCCCAAGACGAAACCCCCGCGTCTTATTATCGGCTGACATCCCTAATAACACCCCTCCAAATACCCACCTACTGGATACCTGGCAACCACGACATCTTGCCCGTCATGGAAGCGGCCCTCAATACCCCTCCCATTTCCTCGGCAAAATTCTTTAACCTCGGCGGTTGGCAATTTTTGCTCCTTCGTACCAACGTTCCTGGGCGCGTAGAAGGCCAACTATCCCCCGAAAATTTGGAATGGTTGGACTTCAAACTGAGACAAACCCGCGATCGCCCCGCCTTAATAGCCCTCCACCACGCCCCCATCCCCATCGGTTCCCAGTGGATGGACGACATTAGCCTCCACAACCCAGAACCATTATTAAAAATCGTCGATCGCCATCCCCAAGTCAAAATCGTTCTCTGCGGCCACATCCACCAAGAACTAGACAAACAAAGAGGCCCCGTTCGCTATCTCGGCACTCCCTCCACCTGCATCCAATTCAAAGGCCACAACCCCAACTTCGCCATAGACGACAAACCCCCCGGCTTTCGGTTATTAAGTCTCCATGCCGACGGCAGTTTTACCACCAAAGTCGAGTGGGTCAATTGCGGCTTTGTGCCCGATCGCTCGGCCAAAGGATATTAAAAAAGTAGGTCGTGCGGACCTTCGTGGAACCCGACATCAGATGCACGTCACCTCGCTCGGTCAAGGGATATGAAGCAACAGAAAAGAATGACTAATTCTCCCTTCAGAAACCGGGTTTTTTGGAATTACCCGGTTTCTCGACCAGCTCGGGCTTTATTTTCCCCCGCCACTCCCGAACCAGTTCTCCCAAACCAGGGGATAACCAAGCATCATATTGAGGATAAACCGGCAACCGAGGCAGCAACTCCCACCCCGCCGAAGCAAGCAACTCCGTCAAGACTCCATGCAGGAGATGGGGATAATCGGGATTGACCTCATCCCGAGGCCCGATACCTCCTAAGTCCCTGGCTCCCGCTTCCAAACAAGCCAACAAAACCTCTGGCCGGGCCGCTAAATTCGGAGGAATCTGCAAAGTAATAGATAGAGGCAGCATTTCCCGGGCCATAACCACCGCCTCTGGCAACAACTCCAGATCGAAACTCTCCCCTTCCCATATTTGGCAGCTGCCCGAACTATAAGGCTGAATAATAACCTCCTGAATATGGCCCCACCGTTCCTGCACTTCAGCAATAACCGCCAAAGTCTCCCGCCAGTCTGCCACCGTCTCCCCAATACCCAAAAGCAAACCAGTAGTAAAAGGAATTTGCAACTCTCCCGCCCATTCCAACTGCTGCCGTCGCCCTTGGGGGTTTTTGCTGGGGGCGCGTTGGTGAACCGTTTCTAGGAGTCGGGGAGTCATTTGTTCCAACATCAGGCCCATGGATGCGTTAACCTCCTTTAACTCGGTCATTTCCTCAAAACTGAGAGGTCCGGCGTTAGTGTGAGGCAAAAATCCCAGGGATAGGGTTAACTGACAGAGATCGTAAATGCGCCGAAACCAGAGCGATCGCCTCCGACTTTCTGGATGAACTTCGCCGCTGAGGATGAGGACTTCGATGGCCCCTTGATGCCAAAGGGGCAACAGTCGGCTAGCAGCCTCCGGCAAAGTCAGCCAGGGGCTTTCGCCCGGGTTAGCCCGAAAATTACAATAGGTGCAACGGTTAAAACATTCGTAAGTTGGGACTAGGGTGTAAGCAGGACTGTAGGTGATAATACGAGACATGGTGGCAAAATGAAAATTAGTTCGTCCGGTGCATCGAAGACAAAAAACAACGGTGGCTCCTAATTTTGTCATAAACCATCGAGGTTATCGCTTTTTGTCAATTGTCAATTGTCAATTGCAAGCTTTAACTTTTTGGGGAAAAGCAAATATGGGATGCTCCCAAAAACAGGCGATCGCTTTTTCCTTATATTCCGCTGTTTTTGAGTATGAATACGAGTAGAAAGCGAAGGACTGGCAATTGTCCAATGCATCCTGGCGATCGAGTTATGATTGGGAAAAGTTCCTGCAATACAAGACATCAGAGCGACCTACAAAAAACTACCAATGCCTACCGCCCACAACTCCATCCCCCCAATTCATCCAGAACGAGGAGGCCAGTCCAATTCTCAATCCTCAACTGCCTTTTCCGAAGCAACCCGCTTGCAAAAACTGGCAGCTAACGTACCGGGAGCTATCTACGAGTATGTATTGCACCGCGATGGTTCCGACGAGTTCTCTTATATCAGTCCGGGTTGTCGTGAAATCTACGAAGTAGAACCAGAAGCAGTTTTAGAAAATCCCTTCTCGATTTGGGGATTAGTTCATCCCGACGATATCGATACCTTGCGTAATTCTGTCAATAACTCCGCTCAAACTCTCCAACCCTGGAAAATGGAATGGCGCAATTATACTTATTCTGGCAAACTCAAGTGGTTATCCGGCAGCGCTCGACCCGAAAAGCAGTCCAACGGCGATATTATCTGGTATGGGTATATTCAGGATATCGGCGATCGCAAACACGCGGAAGAAACAATGCAACGTCAGTTAGCAGTTATTGAAGCGGCAACGGTGGGTATTGCAATTTCGAACGAAAACAGCGAATATACTTATATCAACAAAGCTCATCTAAGCATATATGGTTACAGCGATCCCCGAGAACTCTTAGGCAAAAGCTGGCGGGAACTTTATTACCCCCAGGAGATCGAAAGAATTGAAACCGAAATTTTTCCGATTTTAGAACGACAGGGGCACTGGAAGGGAGAAGGAACCGGCAAAAAACGGGATGGCAGAACCTTCACTCAAGAAATTTCTCTGACCCTGACCCACGACGGACAGCTAATTTGTATCTGTAGCGACATTACCGAACGCAAACTAGCAGAAGTAGCCTTGCGATCGAGCCAGCGTCGATATCAAACCCTAGCCGAAACCGCCCCCATTTGTATCTTCCAAACAGATCCTTGGGGAAATTGCAGCTATATCAACGATCGCTGGAGGGAAATTACGGGCTTGAGCGTCAAAGACGCTCTCGGACAAGGTTGGATTTACGCTATACATCCAGACGATCGCGAGCGAGTATTTACAGAATGGTACGGAGCCATAGTAGGCAAGCGACGATTTACCACCGAATATCGGTTGCTCGGAGCAGAAGGCAAAATTATCTGGGTAATGAGCCAGGTAATGGCAGAAATAGGAGAAGACGGTCGGGGAGTCGGCTATATCGGAGCCATAGCCGATATTAGCGATCGCAAGCGAGCCGAACGGGAACAACAAAAATTCCTCACCCTCATCGAGAGAAGTTCCGAATTTATCGGCATCAGCGACTTTAACGGCAAACCGCTATATATCAACCAAGCCGGTCAACAAATGGTGGGACTTTCCGGGATGGAAGAAGCGAGCCAAGCTAGTGTTCTGGACTTTTTCTGCCCCGAAGATCGTGCTTACGCTTTGGAAGTGTTGCTGCCGAAAGTCATGGCAGAGGGAAGGGCAGAAGGCGACCTGCGCTTTAAGCACTTTAAGACCGGAGAGATAATCTACGTCTCTTGGACCGTTTTCACTCTCATCGACCCAGAAACAGGCAAACCTTTTGCCTTGGGTAGCATTACTCGCGACATCAGCGATCGCAAACAAGCCGAAATCGCCCTCCAAGAACGAGAGGAGTTTTTGCGCAGCATTTACGACGGTACGGAACAGGCGATTTTTGTCTTAGACGTCACCCCAGAAGGCGATTTCCGCTACGTCGGCTGGAATCCTGCCTGCGAGCGCGTCAGCAACACCCTCGCTACCGAAGTCATCGGCAAAACTCCCATCGAAATCTTCGGAGCCACCAATGGGGAACAAGTGCTGCGAAACTACCGCAAGTGCTTGGAAGCTGAGACTACTATTAATTACGAGGAGTTGATGAACTTTACTGGGAGGGAAAGTTGGTTTTTGACTACCCTAACGCCCTTGCGCGATCGAGATGGTAAAATTTATCGGATCGTCGGTACCGCAGTTGAGATTACAGATCGCAAGCGGGCAGAATTAGCTTTAAGCAAGTCCGAAGCACAATTGCGAGAATTAGCTCGACGAGAACAACTGATCAACCGTTTGGCAAGTCAGATTGGAAATTCTCTGGATTTGGATACTATTTTAGAAACTACCGTTCAACAACTGCGGGATTTATTAGATATCGATTTGTGCGTTTTCACCTGGTATCGCCCCCACGCTACCCCTCCCCTTTGGGAAGTTTATAAAGAAGTGAAAACTGCCGAGGCTCCCTCAATTATCGGTGCTTATACCACAGACGAAATCGGTATTCTCGCTCGCAGAATTTTAAAGGGAAAAATCGTCCGCTATGACGATGTAGCTGCTATCTCCCTACCCAAGCTCCGAAATTCTTTATTAGAACGAGGTTATCGGTCAATTTTAGGATTGCCAATTCAGACCGCGTCGGGGGATTTGGGTAGCTTTATTTGTATTAATTTTAATGAGGTTCGCCATTGGAGGGATGGGGAAGTGGAATTGCTAGCTAGTATTAGAGAGCAGTTAGCGATCGCTATCGATCGAGCAGAACTTTACAAGCAAGCTACCGCTAAAACTCAAGAATTAAAAGCTAGCATTACCCAACTCAGACACGCCCAAAGTCAATTAATTCAAGCAGAAAAAATGTCATCTTTAGGACAATTAGTCGCCGGTGTCGCTCACGAAATTAATAATCCCGTTAGTTTTATTTATGGCAATCTAACTCCCGCCCAAGAATACATTCGCGATTTGTTAGGATTGATGGAAATGTACGGACAGCATTATCCCAATCCCGCACCAGCAATTGCTGAGGAAATAGAAAAGATCGAATTAGAATTTTTAGCAGAAGATTTGCCAAAACTGCTCAATTCTATTAAAGTGGGAGCGGAACGAATTAAGGAAATTGTTAAATCTTTACGCACTTTTTCCCGTTTGGATGAAGCCGAGGTCAAAGAAGTAGATATCCATGAAAATATCGACAGCACTTTGATGATTTTGCAAACCAAACTAAAACAGGGTAACAATCCTTCGGAAATTAAAGTAATTAAAGCTTATGGTAACTTGCCTTTAATCGAATGTTATGCAGGTCAATTAAATCAGGTATTTATGAATATCATCAGTAATGCGATCGATGCTTTAAACGAAGGAGACAAAAACCGCAGTCTTGAGGAAATTCAAGCAAATCCTAGCACGATTGAAATTAAAACTACTGTGGATAAGCAATGGGTGGAAATTAAAATTTCTGATAACGGAATCGGTATCAAAAAAGAGGCGAGCCAGAAAATTTTTGACCCCTTTTATACCACTAAGCCAATTGGCAAAGGTACCGGTTTGGGCTTGTCTATTAGCTATCAAATTGTGGTAGAAAAACACGGAGGCGATCTGCGCTGCGTCTCCCAGTGGGGCAAGGGCACTAAATTTATTATCAAACTTCCGGTAACAATTAAAAACAATGGGGAATAGGTAATGGGTAATGGGTAATTAGCCGTTGCCGATTTCCCAAAATTGAAAAAAAAGATGATATAATGAAAGAGAATGGGTGCGTTTTCAGAAAAAAAAATCAATTAGCAACTAACAAGAACGCAATTAACAATTACTAAAATATAGACGGGCTATGGCTAAAAAATCAGCAGATGGAAAAAACCAACCCTCAACCCAACCAATATGGGATGGGGAATGCTCAAACATTCTCGACGAAATCCAAGAAGGAGTGTGGGTAGTAGAAGCTAAAAATTATCAAATGGTGTACCTTAACAAAGCAGCGGAAAAGCTCTACGATCGCCCCCAAAAAGACTTATTAGAAAACCCTAATTTATGGCGGGAACTAATTATCCCCTCGGAACGCGATCGCCTGCTTCAATGTTTGGCGAAAATATCCGAAACCGGTCGACAAGAAATAGAATACCATATCCAAAAAGCTAACGGGGAAATTCGCTTAATTAAAAATAAATTGTGGATGGTAAAGAGCGAGGAGAAAAACCAGGGCAGAATTAATGGAATTATGGCCGAAATTGGCGATGGAGAAGCTAACTCAGAATCATCTCTTTGCCAACAAATAGCCAGCAATTTGCCCGCAGTAATTTATCAATATGTACTCCACCCAGACGGTTCCGACGAAATTACTTATATCAGTCCCGGAGCGCGGGAAATTTATGAATTAGAACCCAAAGAAATACTACAAAACCAGGCTAGAATGTGGGAATTGCTGCCAAAAGGAGATTTCGAGCCGATGCGGGAATCAATAGCCAGTTCTGCCGAGACATTAACAGAATGGGAGTATCAATGGCGGATTATAACTGCTTCGGGAACTATCAAATGGTTGTCGGGAGTTTCTCGCCCCCAAAAACACGCTAACGGAGATCTAATTTGGGATGGATTTGTCAGAGATATAAGCGATCGCAAACAAATAGAAGGAGAAAAAACTCGCTTAATTACCTCCCTAGCAGAAAGCGAAGCGCGATATCGCACCGTATTGAGCGCCCTCAGCGAAGGAATAGTCCTACAAGATGCCTCCGGCATCATCCGCACCTGCAATGCCAGCGCCGAAAAGATCTTAGGAATAACCGCAGAAGAGATGATGGGGCGAACTTCAACGGATACGGGGTGGCGGGCGATTAAAGAAGATGGCTCGCCTTTTCCGGGGGAGGAACATCCCAACTCGGTAACTCTCAGAACCGGCCAGCCTTGCCATAACGTCGTTATGGGCGTTCAAAAACTAGACGGCACTCTCACCTGGATCTCCGTTAACAGCCAACCGTTATTTCGCCCCAACGAAAACGCGCCTTATGCGTCGGTGGCATCCTTCACCGATATCACGGAACGCAAAGAAACAGAAACAGCCTTACTAGAGAGCGAAGAGCGATTCCGCAATCTAGTCGAAACCACCAGCGATTGGATCTGGAGCGCGGACTCAAACTGGAACTATACTTATGTCAGCCCCCAAGTTAAGCAAATTTTAGGCTACTCTCCCGAAGAAGTCTTGGGCAAGACTCCCTTCGATTTCATGCCGCCGCCAGAAGCACAGCGATCGCGCCAGCTTTTTCAATCCCTAACCGGGGCCCGACAGCCCCTCGCCAATCTCGAAAACCTTTACCTCCACAAAGACGGGGGCGAAGTAGTTCTCGAAACCAGCGGCAGGCCGGTTTTCGACCTCGATGGCAACTTCGAGGGCTATTGCGGCATTGCCAGAGACATCGGCGATCGCAAATCCTTAGAAAAAGAATTAGCCAAACGGGAAGCGTTATTTAACGCCTTCTTCGCCGCCGCCCCCGCCGGACTTGCCATCTTTGACGAGGAGTTGCGCTTCGTCCTCATTAACGAAACCCTCGCAGCAACTAACAACGTACCAGTAGCAGAACACATCGGCAAAACAATTCGAGAAGTCATCCCCCACCTAGCTCCTACCTTAGAGCCGGCTTACCGGAAAATTCTGACGACGGGAGAATCAATGCTCAATTTTGAAGTATCTAACGAACTGCCCGACCGACCGGGAGTGCAAAGAGATTGGATCGTGTCTTGGTTTCCGATCTTCGGTACGGAACCCAAACCTATCGGCGTGGGTTCGGTGGTAGTAGAAATAAGCGATCGCAAACGGACAGAAGCAGCCCTGCAAGCCAGCGAAGCTAGAAATCAAGCCATGCTATCCGCCATGCCAGATTTACTGTTTCGTCTCAGTAAAGACGGTAAGATTTTAGATTTCAAAGCTCCCAATATTTTCGATCTCCCCCTACCAAACCACGAGTTTATCGGGAAAAATGTAGCCGAAATTCTGCCAGAGGAAGTAGCGAACTCGATCTCAAACTATACGCAATTAGCCCTGGCGACGGGCAAGATGCAGGTTTTTGAGTATCAACTGCCTTTAATGGGCGATCGCCAAGAGTGCGAGGCGCGGGTGGCAGTGGTGGCAGATTCGGAAGTGTTAGCTATAGTCAGGGATATTACCGATCGCAAACAAGCCGAAATAGCCCTTCAGGAAAGCGAAAGACGTTTTCGGGCCGTCTTCGACTCCATGTTCCAATTTATGGCATTGCTGAAACCCGATGGCACGGTTATCGAAAGCAACCAAACTTTCCTCGACTTCTTCGGCATCGAACATTCAGAGCTCGTCGGATTGGCATTTTGGCAAGCACCCCGGTGGCTGCCAGAAAACCGCGTCCTCGTCAAAGAAAGCATCCACCGCGCCGCTAAGGGGGATTTTAGCCGTTACGAGTTAGACTTAATAGGCGTTAATAACAGTTTTATAACTATCGATTTTTCGATTAAACCTCTCAAAGACGAAACCGATACAGTGGTACTGTTAATCGCCGAAGGGCGGGATATTAGCGAACGCAAACAAGCGGAAATGGAGCGCGATCGCTTCTTTACGGTTTCCCTAGATTTGCTGTGCGTAGCGGGTTTCGACGGTTACTTTAAAAGGCTTAACCCCTCTTGGCAGCAACTTTTGGGTTATAGCGAACGAGAACTGCTGTCAATGCCCTTTATCGAGTTAGTTCATCCAGAAGATATCGCTCCCACCTTAGGGCAATTCGCAGACCTTACTAAGCTGGGCAAAACCGTTATCAAATTTGAAAACCGCTACCGCGCTAAGGATGGTTCCTACAAGTGGCTGGCCTGGACTTCGGTGCCCTTCCTCGAAGAAGGATTAGTTTATGCAGTGGCTAGGGATATTAGCGATCGCAAAGCCGCCGAAGAAGAACTAAGCACCCTCGCCCGCAACCTCCAAGCGGCTCAAAGAATAGCTCACATCGGCAACTGGGAATACGACCTCGCCACCCGCACCATAACTTGGTCCGACGAAATCAAACGAATTTACGGCATGGACCCAGCTCTACCCGCCCCCACTCCAGAAGAACACATCCGCACGGTCCATCCAGAAGACAGGAGGTTGTGGCAGCGAAATACGCGACAAGTTCTCGCCACCGGCCAACCTTGCGACTTTGACTTTCGCATTCTCCGCCCTAACGGAGAAATTGGTTGCGTCAATGCCAGGGCCGAAGCCATATGCGATCGGGACGGCCAAACCATGCGGCTCTTCGGTACCGTAATGGATGTCACCGACCGCAAGCAAGCAGAAGCAACCCTGCGAGAGCGAGAGCAGTTTTTACGCAGCATCTACGATGGCGTCGAACAAGTTATTTTTGTGGTGGATGCTTGCAGCGATGGCAACTTCCGCTATATCGGTTGGAACCTCTTGGCAGAGCAGATGACCGGTATCAGCGCCGCCGACGGTTGGGGTAAAACTCCAGAAGAAGTATTCGGTCCTTCTTTAGGCTACCAGTTTCACCAAAGATTCGCGGACTGCGTTGCTGCTGGCACTTCCGTCCGCTACGAGGAGCGCATGACTTTCCAAGACAGTGACAATTGGTCTCTGACCGTTCTTACCCCCCTGCGGGATGCAGGCGGCGCTATCTATCGGATCGTGGGTACTACGAACAATATTACCGATCGCAAACAGGCAGAGTTGGCCTTACAAAAATCGGAAGCTCAATTCCGACAGCTAGCAAAAAGGGAAGCTCTCATAGATCGCATCGGCAGCCAGATTAGAAATTCTTTAGAATTGGATACAATTTTGGAAACCACCGTTCGCGAAATCTATAATTTATTAGAAGTGGATGTTTGTACTTTTGCCTGGTATCAGCCCGATCGCCTGTGCTGGCAAGTGACTAAGGAAGTTAAAAAACCTGGCTCTCCCAGTTTCCTCGGCGAACATCCCGCCGAGATGTTAGGTTCCCTCTCGGAAGAATTGTTACAAATGGAAATTTATCAAGTGGATGACGCGAATATGGAGAGCGATCCTCTAGTGCGGGAGTTTTTAGTTGCAAATAATATAGCTTCTGGCATCTGGCTATCGACTTTGACATCCAGCGGCGTTTGCGCCTTCGGTTGCACTCGGGGCTATCCACCTCAACCCTGGACGAATGAAGAAATACAGCTTTTGGATGCCGTCTCGGATCGGTTGGCGATCGCTATTAATCAAGCGGAACTTTACCAACAATCTCGCCTCTCGGCTCTGGTTGCCACTGCCAAAAGCCAAGAATTAGAACAAACTCTGCGGGAGTTGCGACGCACCCAAAGCCAACTCATTCAAGCGGAAAAAATGTCTTCTCTCGGACAGATGGTTGCCGGTATCGCTCACGAAATTAATAATCCCGTTAATTTTATTTTTGGCAATCTCAATTTTGCCGGTGATTATCTTAAGGACATTTTAGACTTGCTGGAACTCTATCAAAATACTTATCCCGAACCTACTCCAGAAATAGAAAGAGCCATAGAAAGTATCGAGCTAGATTTTCTCATTGAAGACTTACAAAAACTCTTCAAGTCGATGAAAGTGGGAGCGGAAAGAATTCGGGAAATTGTTAAATCTTTGCGCACTTTTTCTCGTTTGGACGAAGCAGAAATTAAAGAAATCGATATCCATGAAAATCTCGACAGCACTTTATTGATTTTACAAAATCGTCTGAAGTCTAAGCCCTCTCGTCCGGCTATTGAAGTTGTTAAAGAATACGGTCAATTGCCTTTAGTAGAGTGTTACGCCGGACCGCTAAATCAGGTATTTATGAATATTATTGCTAATGCGATCGATGCTTTAGACGAGCGGGATAAAAATCGAACCACGGAAGAAATTAATGCCCATCCCAGCCGGATTGCTATTACTACTGTTCTTCGGGAAAACAACCTGGAAATTAGCCTTGTCGATAACGGCATCGGCATGAGTAAAAAGGCGATTGATAAAATTTTCGACCCGTTTTTCACTACTAAACCTATCGGCAAGGGCACTGGTTTGGGTTTGTCTATTAGCTATCAGATTATTGTTGAAAAACACCGGGGAGAATTGCGCTGCATTTCTGAGGAAGGAAAAGGTACGGAGTTTATTATTATTATTCCTAAAAAACAATAGTTTGTAGTAATCGATGAGCGCGATTTTGGGTAGTTAAAAACTTCAAAATAGCGCTCTTCGCGATTACTACAAGCCCTCCAAAACCTCCAACACTTTATTCGCCAATAACTTATCCTTAAACCAGACTATCGGCACGGGAACATCCTTAATTTCAACCCCTGCTTTCTCCAAATTCAACCTTTCTGAAACAGCCAAAATCAAATTATCGCAATTGGCAGTTTCGACCTGCAAAAACTTCTTCTTCAAATACTCCGGTCGCCAATAACCAACAATTTCTAATAAAAAGACTTTTCCCTCTGGATGAACCAAACGAAAATCGGGAATCATTACGCTACCCGGTATGGGAATTAAATCTACTTCTCGCTCTAATTTCCAGTCAGTTTTTGTCTTCTGCCAACGTTCCGCAAAGGAAGCCTCTATCATGCTATCGTAAGGCTTACCCGGCGGATAATGACTCACTAACCCGCAATCGGAATTAAGAGTAAACTTACCAGTTTTCCAATTCCCCGTATATCGATCGCGCGTTTGCAAAGTAGCGTGCAAGCTCCACTTGGTAACGTGCAACAAAGCCGGCAGCATCTTCGCCAAAGCCAAACCGTAACGAGTGCTAGGTTTAAACAAACTGTAAGGACCGTCAATGGTTAAAGTAAAACCGGTGTCGGCATCTCCTTCGATATAGGTCATTAATTGAAACAATTTCAGATAGCGAAATAACAGTTTATATTCTCCCGGATCGTTGCGGTGGGCGTTTAAGCGAATGTGACTGGCGCGATAGAATATTCCCTGCACTTGGGAGAGGTTGTAACGATGCAATAATTCCTCCGGCGTCGGCGCTTCAAATTCGGTCATAATTCGGTTTTCTTGGAGGTCGGCATAGAGTCCTTTGGTAATTTCATCGGGCAAGACTTCTCGCTTTAATTCTTGACTTAATTTGTCCGCTAATTTTTCCAGAGTTATTGCCGAAGATTTGATGCCGGGAATAGTTTCGGCGCCAGCGGCAAATACTTTTTCTCTTAATTCTAAAGGTTCGAGAGGACTGACAACTTCAAAGGTAGTAAAACCGCTTCTGAGTAGATGCGCCAGCGCCCGTTGCACTCGGTAATTTGGGCTGTCTCCTTCTAGTTCTAGCAAGTTTTTATCTAGTTCTTTTTGGGGTTTAGCGATCGCCTCTTGAAAACATTCTATTACTGCCCTAGCCAAACTGAGATTTTTATTGTTGATTTTTAAGCTATGAGGAACGATGCTTTCCCCATTTTGACGGTGAGATAATAATTCTGTTGGTAACATAATTTCTTTGGGGAATTGGGAATTGGTAATTAGAGGACCGGCCAAGAAACCAGGTTTTTTCAAAAAACCTGGTTTCTGAGCGAACATAAAAACCGGGTTTCTTAGGAGTTAAAATGGTGGTATTTCTTCGGGGTCTTCTTCGTTATCTTCGTCGGTTTTGTTAACATTATATTTGCTGCTGGCAGAAGATTCTGCTGCTTTGGCAAACGACGATTTTTTAACCCCATAAATAGGTACGGGTTTTTGGGGATTTTTTGACGATTCCGCTTCTTTATCCGGTATTTCTAATTGTTCTGCATCCGTTTTTCGTCCCATTCTTTCGACGCGGGGTCGAACTTCCCGGGACTTTCCTGCACCTTTTCTGCGCATAGAAGTACGTTCTTCGGTAGTATTTTCGGCAACGACTTCGTAAAGCATAGCCAACTTATTTTTCTCAGTACCTTTTCGCAAAACTCGACCCAATCTCTGGATATATTCTCGTTCGCT
>CAZSTZ010000045.1:21908-33578 GCA_964609515.1 uncultured bacterium
CCCAGAGCAATTTCTTTAGCGCGGCGGTGGGATAACATCGCTCTTCTGCCGGCGGAACTTTTCGCGCTGGCAATGACAAAATGTTTCCACCCGTCGGGAGCTCCTAATTGAATATTTGCTTGTTTGAGAAAGTCGTTCCGAATTGTCATCGCTTTCTCGTATTCTTCCCGTTCTTTTTTAGAAAGTTTGACCATAATTTGTACGACTTGATGTTCCGCCAAAGCAGCGCCGGCCAATTCTTCGGGAGTTTTCCTAAAAACCGTAGGTCCGACGAGTCGATCCAAGTCGTCGTGGCGACCGTCGGAGCGATCGGGGGTGGCAGTTAATCCCAGACGGTAGGGGGCGATCGCGTATTCGGCGATGACCCGATAGTAGTCCGTGGGCAGGTGGTGACATTCGTCGAAAATCAACAAACCGTATTTGTTACCGATCGCCTCTGCGTGAATAGCAGCGCTATCGTAAGTAGCCACCAAGATCGGCGTTTTATCCCGGGAACCGCCCCCCAACAACCCCACTTCTACATCGGGAAAAGCAGCGTTTAAGTGAGCGTACCATTGGTGCATTAAATCTAAAGTTGGTACTATCACTAAGGTAGTGCGGGGAGTTGCTTCCATTGCCATTTGTGCCAAATAGGTTTTCCCCGATGCCGTCGGCAAGACTACCACTCCCCGTCTGCCCGCCTGTTTCCAAGCTTTGAGGGCAGCGGTTTGGTGTTCGTAGGGGGGCATGGAGATGCTGGGGATGAGTTCTAGGGGCTCGAACTGTTTGGCATTGTCGGTTATCTCGATCTTGTCTGCTTCGAGGCATTCCATCAGGGGACGGTAATAGATGGCGGGGGCGCGGAATTTTTCCACGCGATCGTCCCAGGTGGCAAATTCCATCCAATTTTCAGGGGCTTTTTCTTCTGGTGGGGGATGGAGGAGGAGAGTTCCGCGATGGAAACTGATAGTAGGAATGGTTGACACGTTCTTTTTGATTTGATTTGGTTTGCTATGTTAAACAGTATAGTAGCTGTTGGCAATTTTGGCAATATTCCCCATTCCCTATTCCCCATTTCCAAAAATATGCTATCCTAAAGTAAATTGTTGAATTGAGGAATATTTTATGACCGTAGTCGTGGATAAACCTTTTGCGGTTACTTTGGAAAGCCTGGTGGAACTTTTGGAATTAGAAGAAGAGGATGATTATGGAGTTTTGAAGCCTACTGAATATGCCTATTTAACGGCCATGAAGTTGGTATTGGAAGCTTATAAAGTTTTGGGTTCTGACTTTCCAAAAGCCTCAGCTTCTACAGACGATGAAGGAGGTATTCGACTTTCGTGGCAAAACCGCGAAAAAGATTGCCGCGTTCGGATATTTTGTCCGTCCAGTAACGAAAAAAAAGCTTATATTTATCATCAGAAAGGTGATGAATATGGTTCCGATCGTGAAGTTTCGGTGGCAGCATTGGTTGGTTGGTTAAAGTGGTTTAATGAGGTATGAGCGAACAACATTATTTGAAGAGGTTAAACGTAGAGTGTGGGCAAAGCATTCGGAAATAAATTTTTCGGCTTTTTTACTTTACTACAAGTAAAACTTTGCCCCTAAAAATCCATTTTGTTCTTAATTGTTTTGGAGGAATATTTTATGACCGTAGCCCAATTGATGCCCGCAGAAATAGAACGGCGCTGGCAAGAAAACTTTATTGTTACTCTCCAAGGTCTGATGGAACTTTTAGAAACCGAAGAAGAAGAGGACGAATATGGAATTTTAAAACCGACAGATTATGCTTTTCAAAGCGTTTTGGGTTTCTACTTACATTGAGATGCTCCCAAATTCTAAGACAACAGTTACCAAAACCTTAATTTGAGGAAAAGCCAGAGGAGAAATTGTTCCCGCATTTAACTCCATCCGAACGGAATAATCGTTATTAATTGGCTGACGAAGTACCGTCAATAAATTAGCCTTTAAATTCATCACCCAATACTCGTTAATTCCCGCCGCCGCATAAATCCTTTTTTTCTCGTTCAAATCTTTACTTAAAGTTACATCGGCAATTTCTATTAACCAGAAGATATCTTCAGCTTGTGGATGAGAAGCATCGTAACGAGATTCTGGCAGTCTAACAATTGCTATATCCGGCTCCGGTTCCGAATTGGCTAAAGTAATAGGATGAGCCTCGGAAACTAAAGCTAAATTTACTAAGATATCGCGCAAATAATTCGCCCCTCTTCTAATACGAGAAGCGTGTAACGGACCCTCTGGACCCATCTCAATAATATCTCCTTCGATAAGTTCTACATGACGATTGGCAAGAATGCCAGATTTTATCATTTGATGATAGTCTTCCACCGACCATTTTACTAGAGAAATCATGTTTTTTTGTTAGTTGTTAATTGTTTTAATATAGCATTTTCTTATGAGTTGTGCAAAATAAGTTAGTTGCTTTAGGCAAGAGGCAATAGGCAAGAGGCAATAGTTAAGAAAGTTTCTGGACTTTTTGAACACTAATCCTTCGTTACCTCATTAGAAAGGGAACTGCTATAATGTTTTCTCCAAAAGATTAACTCGCTTTCCCCACTACCCATTACCCATTACCTATTACCCGTTATAAACTTCCTCAAGAAACTGAATTAAGTGTTGGTGAAAATCATCCGTTGCCCTCATATAACAGGCATGGCCGGCATTAGCTAAAACTACCTTTTTAGTATTTGGCATCAACTCTAATAACAAATCTGCTTGGTCTTCGGGAACGATGCGATCGTTACTGCCCCAGATTGCCAAAGTCGGCAAATCGATTCCTGTTAATTGTTGCCGATATCGCTTAATTCCTACTGGAGCAACTGCTACTAAACCGCTTAATTTATCCCTGTTTTCGATAACAAAAGGCAAACTATAACCTCCACTCATAGAAGGGGAAATTATAACCGGTCGATTTAATTCTAATAACTCCAAAAATTCCAACAAAAACCCTTGAGGGGAAACAGATATCCGCTGGGAACGACCGTATCCGGGAATATCCACCGCCACCCCTCGATAGCCGCGACTGGCTAATAGTTGTAAAGTGCCTATTTCTTCCCAAGTTTGCGCGGTAAAACTTGCCCCGTGTAAAAACAAAATGCAGCTAGAGCTGCTGACCCCCACTTCTAGGTAATGAATGCGGGCGTTTTCTAAAGTCACATACTGAGAAGTTATGCTTGTATCCATTATGAGCTGACACCAATTTGATTTAGGTTTTAAATTATAATACCAGAAGATGTCGAGGATATTTTCTGAAAAAATATGAAAAAAATAGCTCGCCCCTGGCAAACCTTAGACAAGTTTGTGGAAATTAGTTCTCCCTGGTTGAAATTAATTGGCGAACACCTGCGAGACGATCGCCAGCGGGTTATCGAATATTGGCGGGTGGAAAAAACCGACTCGGCGATCGCTCTAACTCTCCAAAACGATAAGTTACTTTTACCCGTTTCTCAGTATCGTCCCGGTTTGGCAACAACAACCCTAGATTTTCCTGGCGGGAGGGTGTCGCCAGAACAAACTCCCCAGGCAGCGATACCGGGAATTTTAGAACGGGAGCTCGGAGTGAGAGAAGAGGCGATCGCCCGCCTTACCCCTCTCAACCCCCCAGGGATGGCCGGTTAATAGTTCTTTTTCCAATCAAAAACTCTACGGTTTTGCGGTAGAATTGCAGCCAACTGCATCGATATCTAACGAGTTATTGGGTGCCACTTATGCCGCCACACCGACGGGCATTAACGAGTTACTTCAAGATTTAACTTGTCTCCAGTGTCGGGCTGTTTTATTGGAGTGGTTAACGGTTAATAAAATTTCCTAACAACTGGTTAATTTCTGCCGCTTTTTCTCCATACTCTTTATCGCTCAAAACGGGAGAAATCTGACTAATATCTATGGAAATTCCTAAATCGATCCAGGAACGACAACCGCCGTATTCTTGGCGATACGGAATTTCCTTTACTTGCGGCAATTTGTAGGTTTTTAGTAATAAGACAAATAACGGTTGAGAGGGTTTAAATTTGAGGCGATCGCTGACAAATTCCTCGTTCCAAATATGATAAGGAAATAATCGACCGACAATTGATTCATCTTTGACGGGCAAAATGTCGGTTATTTCAGCAAAACTGCTAATTTTTACCGTTTCTGGATGCCAACCGGCAGCCACTATTTCCACTTGGGAGGCATATTTTGGTTTGAGTAAATTAGGTTTTTGATGCTCGAAAGTTGGATAAAGTAAAACTTGGTTATCTTCTACTGTAAAGCGATTATTTTGTTCGCGGATGCCCCCTTTTCTCAGCAGCATAATTGTCTCTCCCCGTTCGAGGGCGTTAACGGCGACTTTCCATTCTTTAAGAGCTTTAGTTGTGGTTTTCATGGGCGTTTTTTAAAAGCCTAAATATCGGATTTTTAATTCTATAGAAGCATTTCGGGGTAAATTTGTCAAGCTTTTCGGTAAAAAAAAATCGGTGCGGATAACAGGCAGGATGCCTGTTCTACAACCCAATTCTCCATTCCCCAGAAAAACTAAAATTTATTCCTCTGGCTCCCCCCTTTTTAAGGGGGGCGGGGGGGGATCCCATTCCCCATTCCCCATTCTCAATTTCTCTATCTTTAGGAAGACCCCATCGGCATCAATCTATGTTATAATGTTAATAAAACGTTCAAAAATAATAGAAAATAATCATGGCTAATTCCAGCAAAGAAAAAATTATTGCCGATTTAGAAAAAGCCAAAGCAGAGGGTCAATTGCGTTCGGAAAAAGTTCGAGAGATAGTCCGTTCGGCAGTTTCGGAAGCCGCTTCTGAGGTCAAAGAAGGTTCCACCGAAATTAGGAGTTTAGTTAAAGAGTCAGTGGAGGCAACTATTAGCACTTTAAAGGAAAAAGGTGGAGAATTAAAAGATGAGATAGCTGCTAGTATTACGGGGGCGATCGAAGGAATTACCAGTCGAGAACGTCAATCTATTTCTAAGAGTAAAGCCGAGATTAAAAAGCTCGAAAAACAAATAGAAGCTGAAGAAGAAGAACTGGAAAAAAGCGTCGATCTTGCTATGAAAGATATAGGGGAAATGGGGCGCGACAATACAGAGCAAATAAAAGAGTCAATTGACTCGGCGATCGCGGCGGTGAAAAATAGCGAGGAAGTTTCTTTAATGAAAAAACGCTACGCTCAATTGAGAACTAAACTGGCTATAGTTCAGGCAAATTTAGCAGAACGCTACGGGGATTCTTTGGATGATGTAAAACATTATTTAGACGAGGCTAAATCTTGGTACGATCGCGCCAAAAACGACCCAGAAGTTTTTACAGATAAAGTGGAGGATAAGCGCAAAGACTTTGAGAAAAAACTGGGAGAAGCGGGAATGCTTGTAGCGAAAAAAGAAAAACAAATGAAAGACAGTTTAAAAGATTTATGGGACTCGATTAACGAACTCGTAGATCGCAAGTAATTTTGTTATAAGAAACCCGGTTTTTTCAACCGGGTTTCTGGCATACTGGAGATGTCGGGTTCCACTGCGTTCCACCCGACCTACAAATTAAGGCATTTTTCGTTTTGGCGAAGGTATTGTTCAAAAAACCGGGTTTCTGAAATATCGGAGTTTTCGCCAAAAAATTAGTAAACGCGATCGCCCGCCCTTTCTGCTTGTTTGGAGATAATCCAAACCGCATGAATAGAACCCGGCAACCATCCGAGAATCGTCAGCAAAATATTAATAATTAAAGCCGAACTTATTCCTACTGTTAAATAAACTCCTAAAGGCGGAATTAGAATGCCTAAAATAATTTGAAGTAGTCTCATATTTTTCTCCTAGCTACTGCTACAATTTTCTATTATTATTCAAAAGCGCGACTGATTACCTCTATCTAGCGGACGGTTTCTGAAAAACTTTTCTTAAAAATATCTATCGAAATGAAGATGTAGCAGCCACCGGATTTAATCTATAATAGTTAAATGAAGACAATAAAGGATAATTTATGCTAGGAACTTTTTTAACATTATTAGCTACTGCCCTGAGTCTATTAGTAGTAGATATTATTTTCCCAGGAGTCAATCTGGCTTCGTTTCCCGCCGCCCTCTTGGCCGCCGCAGGTATTGGCGTGGTGAACTCTGCCGTTAAACCTGTTATTTCTGCCCTGTCTATGCCCCTAAATTTTGTTAGCTTGGGTGCTTTTTCTTTAGTAGTAAATGGTTTGTGTTTTTGGTTGGCTTCTGTTTTTGTACCGGGATTTGGCGTTAGCGGTATTTTAGCTTTCATCCTCGCCCCAGTTCTTTTATCTTTTGTTAACACCTTCATCGGTAACTATTTTGCCGATAAATTCCCCAAATTTAATTCCCCAGAAGAGGGTGCTGGTTCGTAGTTAGTTGGTAGATTTCTTATGGAGAAACCCGGTTTTGCCGAAATTACCGGGTTTCTGTTTTTGAGATGTTAAAAAAATAGCTCTCTAGCAAAAACGATGTAAAGCTTTTTACTCATAGCAAAAAGTCACTGTTACCTTCCCCCCTCTTGCCTCTTGCCTCTTGCCTTTTGCCTGACTTCTGCAAGAAGTCTAATAACTGAAGGCGACTTTTTGCTGTCCTATTACTTCTGGGGCGGTTGCGATTAAGTGCAAGTCGTCGCCGTAAATTGTTAATAAAGGTTGCTCTAAATTTAAACTTGCAAAAGGACTGTTTGTTGCTATTTCTAAGTTGCCGGTTATCAGTCCCAGACGGGATTTAAAATCACCTTGAAAGAGGAGAAAATCGGATTCTAAAATGCTAAATACGGGACCGCTTAAGGGCATCGGTAGAGTAAAATCTGGTTGAGTGTAAGTTAAACTGCATAAGAGGCGATCGCCCTGACTTACCCTAATCCCCATCGGCGCCCCAGTTTCCCAGCTAAACTCCGCCGTTTCCTTTGGCAGGCCCCAAATATCCCGGCCACCGGCCACCGAATCCTCGTTGTCCACATAAATATGAGAAATCCAAGCGCCCCATTTCTGGTCGTAACTAACTAGGGCCGGGACGACGATGGCCTCGTTGTATTCCAACACCGAACCCGATCCGTAGGCGGAAAGATAAATCCCACCAACGGTTTTACCGGGCCATACGGAGACGATTTCTAAATCTGGGGGAACGAAAGAACGTGCTTTGTCGATGTCTATTAAATGAACGGTTTGGAGGGCGTAGCCTTTTAACTCCCAAGGTGCTGATGGATAAGCCATTTTAACTTTTTCTTAACTATTTTTGCGGCAGTTTCATTTAAAATGTTACAGGTATTTTTTCCTAGTAGAAAAGGAAAAATTCTAAAGAAATAATAAAAAAAATAATGCAGAAAAGCTGGTTATTTGCCAAAATAGAAGCATCTCATACTCGCTCTCGATAACGAGTACGAGTATGAGATGCCCAAGTCATAGTTAGAAAGGTCCATGCTATCTGTATATTTATTTTGTACCCTCGTCGGCGGTCTCCTGGTTGCACTTTCGGCTTTTGGCGGACTGGATGGAGTTGAATTTGACAACGACTTCGACGCCGATCTAGAATTTAGGGATAGCCCCCAAGAAGAAAGCCAAATAAGAGTCACGGCTAAAACTCCCAAACGGCGTTTGTGGCTGCCTTTTTTTAGCTTTAAATTTTGGACTTTTGGTACTTGCTTTTTCGGGTTGGCGGGATTATTGTTGTGGGCAGTTCAACCGACAATGGCACCGCTTATATCTACGATTATTTCCCTAGCATTCGGTATTTTTTGCGGTACTTCTATGGCATCGGCAATACGAGCTTTAAAAGAAGCAAAAATAGATAGTTTAGCGCGTACCAGCGACTTAATCGGACTTTCTGGAATTGTGGAAATTCCTTTTAATAAAGATAGTAGGGGCAAGGTTCGTTTAAATGTTAAAGGTTCTACGGTAGCTTTTGGCGCTTTTACTGAAGAAAACAAGGAGTTTGCTGTGGGAGAAAAAGCCTTTATAGTGGGGGTGGAAAATAATAAACTTTGGGTTGTTTCTCAGGATTCAATTAACAATTAACAATTAACAATTAGCAATTAGCAAAAACCATGAAAGAACGCTTAGAAAATAATTCAAAGCCAGAAATAACCAGAATAGAAGTGGCGCAAGCGTCTTCCAGTAACTTGAGGAGCGCCACGGAAAACGCAAATGTAACTGGGGCAGTTCTCATAGCCGTATCTATATTTGCAGCAGTAATTCTCATCTGGTTTCTTAATACTTTTCTGCAAATTTGTAAGCCCAATCAAATCCTAATTTTATCGGGTCGAAAACGCAAGACCAAAGACGGGCAAGAAGTGGGCTATCGAGTAATTTTTGGGGGGAGAACGATTTGCATTCCGATCCTGGAAACGGTGAAAACTATGGATCTGAGAACTATGCCGGTGCCGGTGGAAGTTCGCAACGCTTACTCCAGAGGGGGAACGCCCCTCAATATACAGGCGATCGCTAACGTGAAAATATCCAACGACAGGGCTATAGTCGGTAACGCGATCGAACGGTTTCTAGACCGCGATCGCTCGGAAATATTGCGAGTGGCCCGGGAAACTCTCGAAGGCAACCTCCGAGGAGTCGTCGCCACCCTCACTCCCGAACAGCTCAACGAAGATCGCCTCCAATTTGCCGAACGCATCGCCGAAGACGTCAGCCGGGATCTGAGCAAACTGGGACTGCATTTAGACATTCTCAAAATTCAAAGCGTCTCCGACGACGTTGACTATCTCAGTTCCATCGGGCGTCGACAGATAGCCACCATCCGCCGGGATGCCGAAATCGCCGAATCTAACGCCACCGCCGAGGCAGAACAAGTGGAAGCGGAGTGCAAGCGACAAGCAGAAGTCGCTCAAACTCAAGCGCGAATCTTCATCCAGCAGAAACAAAACGAGCTGCGGAAAATAACGGCGGAACTGGAACAAGAGGCGCGATCGGAAGAAAAACGAGCGGAAGCGGGGGCCCAAGAAGCGAGGGCCCGGGCAGAACAAGCTTTACAAACGGTAAGGGCGGAACTGGAACGGTTGCGCCTCCAGGCCGACGAAGTGTTACCGGCAGATGCCGATCGCCAGGCAAAAGAACTGTGGGCAAAGGGAAATTCGGCCTCGGTGGCGGAAAACGCCCGGGCAGAAGCGCAGGTAAACGAGTTGCTGTCGGCGGTGTGGCAGGAAAGCGGGGCCGAGGCGGCGGAGTTGTTCTACATCCGACAGATCGAAACTATTCTGCGGGAAGCTGCCAAGGTGCCGAAGCGGGTGGAACTGCAAAACGTGAAAGTAATCGATACTGGGGATGGTAAGGCGATCGCTTCTTTGGTCAACGCCTACCCCGAAATCTTCCGCCAATTCCTCGATAACGTCGATCGCACTCTGGGGATTAACGTTCTCGGAAGTCTTACAAATGTGGAAGGCAAGAGGCAAGAGGCAAAAGGCAAGAGGGAAGAGTCTTCTTTTAACAACTAACCACTAACAACTAACCATCATGGAAATCATCGTTTTAGGACTATTAGGATTATTCGGACTGGGTACCGGTGCGGCAGTATTCGTCATTCGCAACCTGTACTACGTTTGTCAGCCCAGCGAAGTCTTAATCTTTGCGGGGGGACGCAACCAAATAGAAGACGGTCAAGCAGTAGGATACCGCTTGCTAAAAGGTGGGAGTAGCATTAGAACTCCGTTGTTAGAGAAAGCGTTCCGCATGGATCTAACAAACATGATTATCGACCTCAAGGTATCTAATGCTTACTCCAAGGGCGGCATTCCTTTAAAAGTGGATGCGGTGGCGAATATTAAAATCGCGGGAGAGGAACCTACCATTCATAACGCGATCGAACGACTGCTGGAGAAAAGCCGCAAGGAAATAGAACAGCTAGCGCGAGAAACTTTAGAAGGAAACTTGCGCGGGGTTTTGGCATCTTTGACGCCGGAACAGGTGAACGAAGATAAAATTGCTTTTGCTAAAAGTCTGCTGGAAGAGGCAGAAGACGATCTGGAGAAATTGGGGTTGGTATTGGATACCCTCCAAGTGCAGAATATCTCCGACGATGTAGCCTATCTCGACTCCATCGGGCGCAAGCAGCGGGCGGATCTGTTGCGCGACTCCCGCATTGCAGAAGCGCAAACCAAGGCAGCGTCAGCAGTTCGGCGGGCAGAAAACGAAAAAAATACCGCTCTCAAGCAAATTCAAACTCAGATAGAAGTTGCCAGGGTGGAAGCCGAACGTCGGGTTAAGGATGCCCTTAGCAAAGGTCAGGCGATGATAGCGGAGGCAGAGTCGGAAACGGCGTCGGAAGTGGTGCGAGCAAAAGCGGAAGTGGGAGTGCAGGAGGAACGCATCAAGCAGGTGGAACAAAGGTTACAGGCGGATGTGGTGGCACCGGCGGAGGCGGAATGCAAAAGAGCGATCGCCCGCGCCAAGGGTAATGCTGCCGGTATCGTGGAACAGGGCAAGGCCGAGGCCGAAGGTATCAGAAGTCTCGCCGAGTCTTGGAAGGCGGCAGGCCCCAATGCCCGGGAGATTTTCTTGTATCAAAAGCTCGAACAGTTGCTTAAAACTTTGGTTTCTACGGTCCCAGAAGTGCAGGTGGATAACGTCACGGTGATTAACTCCCAGGGCGGCGGCAGTGCCACGAAGATGGCCGGCTTTTTTGAGGAGTTGCGTCAGACTACCGGCATCGACGTGGCGGCGGCGGCCAGGAGTTTGAGCTCCCAGGAACCGACGGTGGAAAGAAGGGCGATCGCTCCGAAAAAAAATCCCCCTCGGGCCGAAGCTTTGGAGAATTTCCCCCAGCCGCCTTTTGAAAGCGAGGGGGCGGCGGAAAATCCTCAAGTTTTATCCTTTGAAGAAGAGGATCCTTTGGTGGCTCGCCTGAAGGTGGAGATGCGAGACTTTTTAGACCGACTGGTACAGAATACTGCCACCAATGCGGAAGCGGAAGAGGCAGTGGAACGGGCTATTCGGCGCTATCCCAAGTTGCGCAAGCGCTTGCGCAAGGTTTGGAACCAAGTCGGTTCGGAGGTTTTAATCGATATCTTCGCCCATCCGGCTGTTTTGATTCCGATAACGATGGTGGAGGCGCTGTTGCAAGAGGAGTAGAAGAAACGTTAAGAAACCAGGTTTTGCCGAAATTACCTGGTTTCTGGGCAAGGTACGCGGTGCTAGTAAGGTGCGCAATGCGCACCCTACAGTTTCACTGGGCAAGGTACGCGGTGCTAGTAAGGTGCGCATTGCGCACCCTACAATAGCTAGTCTAGTAAGGTGCGCATTGCGCACCCTACAATTTCACAACAAGCCTAAAATGTTGAAAAAACAATTAAAAATCTTCTTAATCACAACTTTAATTTTGTTCGGTCTGGGGGCGCTTGGTTTAATAATAGCGAACGCACTCGCCAGCGAACCAGAAAAATCTATCGAAAGCGATCGCCAACAGTTCCTCAGTCAGTTTCCCGACTCTCCCACCAACGAGTCGGCAAAAGAGTTAGAAAAGTTAGCTCTGCCTCTGGGATTGGATTTAGTGAAAATGCCCGATGAGGAGGAAGCAGCGATCGCCGAAACTCAAAAACAGGCTTTTGAGGAAATTAAAGAAGAATTAGATAAGTATCTGGATGGGGCAGTTGCCCAAACAAGCGAACGCATCGAAGCGCCACCGGAAAAACTACAACGTTATTTAGAGACCAACGCCGCAACTTTAGAAGCATTGAGCGACTATG
>CAZSTZ010000046.1:0-26951 GCA_964609515.1 uncultured bacterium
GATAGCGGCAGCGATGTTGCCCTCGCCGAGCGCCAGAAAACGGATGTGGGAGCAATCTCCAGAAGCGCTTCTGCAAAGTCCTGGACTACTGCCATTGGCCGTATTGTGCAAAACTGACAATGCTACTGGGTTGCTCTCGCAAGTTGCTGCGGAAGTAGCTAAAATAGAACTGCCCGAAGAACGAGAGGAAATTACCGGCTCCACTCAACTTCTGGCAGGTTTACGATTTAACGCGGATTTAATTCGCAATATGTTCCGAGGAGGATTTATGCGAGAATCAGTTGTTTTTCAAGAGATTTTTCAAGAAGGCCGAGTAGAGGGTCGAGTAGAAGGCCGACAAGAAGGTAAGCAGGAAGGAGAACTGGCGATTATTTATCGCCTACTTTCTCGCCGGCTCGGTACAGTAGCCCCAGAGTTGCAACAGCGTTTGTTGCGACTATCGATTCCCCTGTTGGAAGATTTGAGCGAGGCGTTGTTGGATTTTGAAGAACCTGGCGATTTAATTGCTTGGTTGGATCGAGCAGAAAGCGACCGAATAGAAAACCAAAAGGAAGCGATCTTGGCGACGATTTATCGGCAACTTCCACGGCGGATCGGTACTCTGGCGCCCGAGTTACAGCAGCGTTTGTTGGAATTATCGGTTCCCCAGTTGGAGGATTTGACCGAGGCGTTGTTGGATTTTGAACAACCAAACGATTTAATCGCTTGGTTGGATCGACTTCAAGATAGTTAATTGATGAGTTGAAGAGAGCGATCGCCCCGTCATTAAGAAACCCGGTTGGCAAAAAACCGGGTTTCAGTATCAATACCTTCGCCTCTGTGCGTCTCCTCTTCTGGTGCGTCTGGTGTGTCCTACTAAAAACCGGGTTTCTGAGCTAATCGCTACTGCCCCCACCCCTCCCAGGGACTAACTTCTAACACTCCCGCCGGCGTCATCACCACTCGGAACGAGACCAAGGTTTTTTCTTCCCCTTGGATGCCATCTACTAACTGCGGCAGGGGAGTTCCATCCAGATAATCTCTGGCCGCTTGGTTGACCGGTTCGTAAGCAGCGATCGCCCCATCCCCCTTAACCCTCACTCGATACACTAAATCTTCGTACCACTGGGGAGTCTCTCGCCAATTTAGATCCAAGCGATTATATAATCCTCGGTTCAATTCTTCTAACTGCCCCACTTGGGAAATTTCCGTCGCTTCGGTTTGCGTCTCCTGGGACTCTAACGGAAACTCTCTTTGTTCGTGTCTCACCGGTTCGATGCTGGCGGCAGACACCGACCAAACTTTAACCGTCTCGTCGCCGCTGCCGCTGACTAATTTTTTCCCGTTGGGAGTAAATCCCACGGACCATACGGGTTTGCGATGACCGACGTAGGTTTCTAGGAGTTTTCCGCTGTTCGCCTGCCACATAAGAATCTGGCGATCGTAACTGCCGCTGGCAATAGTCTCGCCGTCGGGACTGAAGGCAACGCTATAAACTGCCCGGGAATGCCCCTCAAAAGTAGAAACGAGTTTGCCAGTCTCTACCTCCCAGAGTTTCACGGCGCGATCGCCCCCACCGCTGGCAATTTTATCGCCGTCGGGACTGAAGGCAACTGCCCAAGCTGCCCTTTTATGTGCCTTTACGGTCAGTTCCCAGCCGGTCTCCAGCTCCCAAATTTTGATACTGCCATTCCTGCTGCCGCTGGCAAGGTATTTGCCGTCGGGACTGACGGCCACGGATGCTACCGGTCCGGTATGCCTGAATTGGCCCGTTTGCTCTCCCGTCTTCGAGCTCCAAAGTTGAATAAGGCCGCTGTAAGTGCCGGCAACAATAGTTTCACCGTCGGGACTGAGGGCAACGGCCTTAACGTCGTCTGCAAAGGTATTAATAGTGTGGGTTAGGTTTCCCGTTTTTAAGTTCCAGACTTTGATACAGTCGTCCCAACTGCCGCTTACCAGAATTTCTCCGTCGTTGCTAATTGCTAGGGAGGCGATCGGATCTGGATGGGCCTCGATAGTGCGAGTTAACCCTCCCGTCGGCAGATGCCAAATTTCGATTTTGCCGTCGTAACTGCCGCTGGCGACCGTTTCCCCATCGGGGGCGATCGCTACCGTATAGATCCAGCTAGAACGACCTAATAAGGTTTGACTTAGTTGACTTTCTTCTCCTAAGGTCTGTTGAGAAAAATCTGTGGAGGGATAGCGAGTTCTGTTCAAATACATCCCCCCAATTAATGCCGTTGCCGTTATCGTTACCGTGGCAGCAGTTACCGCGAAAGATGGGATTTTTTTTCCCATAGTTTTTTGAGCTTGCATAGTTTTTGACTCCTAATTTTTATGACGTTCGTAGTAATCGCTTTAGCGATTCCAATAAAAATCGCTAAAGCGATTACTACGAACTTTTTAATTCAATCCATTTTCTTACTACAAATAAAACGCTAATTGCTGTCATCCCAATAATGCCAATAGGAGTTAAATAACTCCAATGACCGAACATTTTATCGGCAACGTGCCAGGTTAATAAAAACATCGCCACATAAGTTAATTGATGCAACTTTTTCCAATTTTTATTTAATTTTTTTACGCTCCAATCGTTAGAAGTTACTGTCAGCACAGTAAAAATAGCCATCAACAAAATGCCTTGTAAATAAATTACATAAGTTTGAATATCCCCAACATCGGGATGGTGTTTTACGAAAATTAAAAGAGCGTGACCGAGGGCGGGAAAAAAAGCGATTATGCCAATGATGCGGCGATTTTTTAATAACATTTTGGGAATGCCGCTTTTTTTAGTTTCGGGAAAAACAACCCTCATAATAGTTGGCAGCAGCGTGAGGATATAGAGAATTAACGAAACTAAGCCTAAAACGTTGGCTAGGGGCGCTGTATTAAAAGTCATGGTTTCCATTGTTTTCTGAAAAATCAACAATTAGTTATTGACAAAAATTGCTTCTGGGAATAGAATAGATTTCGTAGTTAATGCGGTGAAATAACGATGGAAGAACAAGAGCGATCGCCAGATGAATTTGGTCGAGAATATATCGGCAGTTTGTTAGAAGCGGTGGGTATGGTGCGAGTGCGGATGCAAGTGCCAGTAGATAATAGAGAGATTCCCTTCTGGTCCTTGCCCGGAGATATTCCCCCTTCGGTTTACGAGTATCTGGGGCTGTTGGGCAAAATGCTTTCTTTTCCCAATCGCGGTTTGCTGGTAAGGGCATTTTGGTGTTCTCCAGATCCCGACGAGGTTTTTTTAGGTTGTGAGGGAGAAATAATCTCGCTAATGACGCGATCGCCCTTTCGAGAAATACTCGGTAACGAAGACACTCTCGAAGAGGAGCAACTCCCGTTTTTGTGGATTATAGCTCACGAAGTCACCGACGACTTTATAGAAGGGTTTGGAGCAACACCCAAACTACCGACTTGGGGCGAGGGAGTGTATTTTTTCCCACCAGCTTATCGGACGGGAGTCGTTGCCTTGGACCGCTTGCCAGCAACTCGGGAAACTCTCTGGTTGAGATTGTTGGGCAAGGAGGAAACCCAACAACCGGCCCTGGCAGAATTAAAAGCAATGCCTCCAGAAAGCGGCAAGTTAGCGATCGAAGATTTAAGCTTAATACGGTTTGGCAACATCGATAAACCAGTAGAACGAGCGATCGCCTCCTTACAACAACTACCTCTAGTAGAAGCATTGCGGTTGCTTATCCGTCTCGAACGGGAAGAATTGTTAGCTAGATTTGGGGAAACTTAAACTACGATCCCCCGCGCATCCCCCTTCAAAAGGGGGACTTTGAGTTGTGCTTTGGCTCCCCCCTTTTTAAGGGGGGCGGGGGGGGATCGCCCCATAGCATTCGCGGTACAAAAGACACGCTGCCTGTTGCTTTACACCATTACCCATTACCCCCATTAATAAAGGACTGCGCCTCCTCCCAAACCTCTGCGCCCACTTCGCGACCCAAAGTGCGACCGTTGAGGTCGCCCTCGGTAAAGTGGATGCCGCCGTACAAGCGGGAAATGCCCGACTCGTTCGCCGCATCGCTAAAAGTCGGCCAGAACAAAGTCACCTCTTCGGTGGGAGTGACTCCGGGCTCGAAAATCGAACTGCCGGGCTCCGCCGTAAAGGAACCCCCAAACTCGTCGCTACCCGTCGCCCGTTGCAGAATTTCCGCCGCCGCCGCGCTAAAAGTGCTGTGACCGGAAACGTATTCGGCAAAAGGCGGCGTCGGATCGTTAATCCTTTGATAGGGTTGCCACTCGCTGCCGTCGATTAACTGGGTACCTTCTCCCGGACCGCCCCAGGCAAAGACCTCTTGACCGTCGAACAGTTCGCGGACCGCCGTTACCGGACGAACGTAATCGTAAAATCGCTTCGCCTCCCAAGCAGCAATGCCGGCATCGAAGACGGCGTTACCCAAGGGGAAGAACATCTTAATATCCTCGTCCAAACTGTTAGCATCCCGTTCCGAGACAAACTGCCCAAAAGTCATCCAGGTGCCCGGCGGGAAAGAAGTACCCGCGCCATCTTCCCAAGCTTCGGCGATAATTTTCTGCTCGTCGGTGAGGTTAGCGCTAATATTTAGGAGCTCCCCGACTCGCTGTTGGAATAAAGCCGTATCTGTTGGTACGGGGGCGGGGGGTCGGAATTGGTCCCCAGATTCCAACGCAAAGGGGATTACTTGCCCCCACTGGGGCGTTAGGAATTTTTGCACGGTGCCGTTAGGATCGTCTAGGGGCACTCGTAAGGGTTGCCAGCGGTTGAAATCTACGACTTCATCGGGACTGTTGACCGGTTGGTAGTCCGTCGCGTCCTCGTATCCGTTTAACTGGTTGCTGCCGTCGTTGCGCCGGAAGTTTAGCAAGGCATCCGCCGAGACGGTGCCGATGCCTTCGGGGGTGTCGGTGTCCGTAGATGCCAGACTCGGATCGTATCCCAACTCCAGCATGACTCGGTTAAAGATTTCGATTTGGTCTGGGAACAAATCTACTAAAGTACGATAGGCGGCATAGCTCATAGCCTCGCTTTTGTTCAGGGTAGTGTTTTCTGCCAGGGGTCGCTGCAAGCTGTCTCCCAGTTGGGTGCCAATGGCCTCGGGGTCGTAGGCGGCCCAAGCATCGAACATGGCTGTATGTACCATGCCGTAAGCGCGAGAGGCAATGGTGGGACCGGGGCTGGTGTTGCGCACCGCTTGTTGGGCGGCTTCGTCCCAGATAGGCACGACTCGGGAGTATATCTCCCTACCTTCGGATCGGCCGTATCTGAGGTAGTGTTCTAAACAGCTAGTAATTTCTCCCGTGAGAGCGTCGATAGCATCCGCAACTCCTGGATTATTTTGTAGATAAAACTCTTCGTCAAATGTGGCGCTCGGATCTCGACCTTCTACTTGACCGAAGTTGAGATAATGTTCCGCTCCCGACGCGAAGGCTCCGCTTTCTACTGCGGCGGCGATATCGGGATTGTTATCTAAATAGTAGTTTTCGTTAAATAAAGGGTTGGGACTATATCCTTGAGATTGTCCTACTTGGAGGTAGTGGTCGATCGCCGAGACGAAAGTTCCGTTTTGAATCGCTGTAGCAGCATCGGGGTGTTGGTTTAAATAATAGGCTTCGTCAAATAGAGACTCCAGATTAAGCATCCTGTTAAAGTGGTAAGTTGTTCGCGGTTAATTGCAAATTCTTTTATAGCATAGCCAAAAGTTTTACTGCAATATCTTTTAATTACCCACAGTTCTAGTCTGCCTCACTTTTATCTACCCCTGCAAGATCGGTTTGGGATCGATTTGGGATCGGTTTTAATTCGGTGAATTCCGTAGGATTTACTAGCCAAATTAATTACGCTTGCAGTAGCTAGAATTTACAAAATCTTCATAAACGATCGGACTTAAGAATAGATAATCGAGTTCCCACTTTTTTTTAAAAAATAATTTATACAATCCCAGGGGACCAGCGTTCAAAAAGTAGGCAATGCCGCCTTTTGGCAAAACTGGCCCCCAAGGTGCGCGATCGCGCACCTTACGAAGAGATTCTATATAGGTTTGCAGCCATTCTACCTAGACATAGTTGATGCTAATAGAACTGCCGTCGGGAAGAGCGATGACTGGTGGCACTCCGCTGAGGTCTACCTCGACTAAACCGAACATACTCGGATCGGTACCGACGGCACCATCGCTAATGGGAAGATTTGCCTCCGTCGCTACCCTTGAGGGAAGTAATAGTTCGTCTTGTCCCAATTGAAAATCGGTAATGACGTGCTGACCTGGAGTAGTATTATTGTCGTCGCAACCGGATTTAATTATAAAGGTATCCTCTCCCAGACCGCCGGTGAAGGTGTCGTTACCAAAACCGCCGATGAGAGTATCGTTGCCGTTATCTCCGCTTAAAAAATCGTTGTCGGTTGGATCGACTCGGTTCGGATCGGTGTCGGCGAAAAAACCGCGAAAGCGACGGGGACGCCCGCCGCCGGATATTAGGTCGTTTCCGTCTCCGCCGGTTAATACATCGTCTCCCACGCGACCTTCGATGCGATCGCCTCCAGGAGTGCCGATGAGATTGTCGTTATTCTCGGTCCCTTCTATGGAGGTGAGGTTCATCAATTCCTCTGGAGTTAACAAACCTCCTAAGCGTCCGCCGTCGCGAAAACCGCCGTCGCGAAAACCGCCCCCAAAAAAACCGCCGCCGGGAAAACCGCCGCCGCGATTGCCAAAACGCGGTCCTCCGTTATTGGGGTCAAAGCTAAAACCTGAAAACATATTAATTCCCTCCTAAGTTACTCGCTTAAGTTCTTCACGCTTTTTACTAACTTAAGTTATTTTTAGTGAAATGTCAAGGGTTTTGGGAAAAAATTTTTTTGGCCGCTGACTGGCGATCGCCAATGCCCGCCCGAGAGAGCAAGTCAAGAAACCCGGTAATTTCGGCAAAACCGGGTTTCTGAGATACCCGGGTAAAAGAGAAAAAGCGTAACGGCAGACGCGGCGAAATTACTCTCTCGGACAAATCGGCCCCACCGTCACGCAGCAGACAACACTATTAAACGTAATTAATAGTCACGGAATTGCCGTCATCAAAGACGATGGCCCCAGGCCGCCCGCTCAGGTCCACCTTGACAGGACCAAAAGCACTTGGGTCGGGGTTCAAACCAACCCGAGCTGCCAACTCACCGGGTAAAGATAGTTGGTCGATGCCCACTTCAAAATCAGTAATAACATCGTTACCGCCAAAAGGCTGAATAATAAAGGCATCCTGACCCTGGCCGCCGGTCATGGTATCGTTGCCGAGACCGCCGACAAAGGTATCGTTGCCGCCATCGCCATTTAAAATATCGTTACCGAAACCGCGACCGCCTAACAACAAATCGTTGCCTTCTAAACCCGTTAAGATGTCGTCGCCGCCGCTACCGCCGATGGCATCGTTGCCGGCAGTTCCTACCAGATTATCGCTCTCCGCAGTGCCCTCGATGCGGTTGAGACTGTCGAACTCTTCGGGGGAGGGGAAAGGTATGACATCCCAATTAGGTTCTCCAGGAGGCCCTGGAGGTTGGAGAATTTGTTCGTCTCCCGTTGGCCCTGGGAATGGCGGTTGCCCCCCATCAGCAGGAGAAAAGGGAGGAGGAAAGGGAGGAGGAAAAGGTGGAGGCCCTTGCTGTCCGTCCGCAAACTCTGGAGGAGGGGGAGGAGGAAATAGGGGCGCGAGGGGTGGCTCTTGTCCACCGAGAGCCGGCGAAGGTGGTGGCAGTTCCCCGTCGGCAAAAGGAGGGACTAGCGGTTGAGGTGGGAATGGAGGAGGAAAGGGAGCTGGTTCCCCATTAGGTAAGGTTGGCGGTGGGAATGGTGGTTCTTCGCCGTTGGCAAAGGGGGGCGGCCCGCCGTTGGGTGTAAAATTGGGGCCTGGAAATTGGCTAGCTTCTAGGTTAGAGACGTTGTTGGATTCGTCCATTTGGATTTGACTCCTTGCACTATATTGGTTTAAGTTCTGGCTTTTACTAACTTAAGTGATTTTAAGTGAAATGTAAAGGGGTTTTGAAAAAAAAATTTTGGTTTATGGTATTGTTAGACTCAGAATTGCCAAACCAAAAGAGGCCCAGTAGCTCTCCCCGGCCAATCCAGGCTCCTAATTTTGGAGAAAAAGGAAAAATGGAGATTTAGGGACTAAAGTCTTTTTGGATTTGTGACAAATCCTCTGGCCCTCTGGCTCTCTGGCTCCGCTAGTTTTGTTGCTAGTTTTTTTTCTTGGGGGGCGAAATTCTAATTGCTAAATTAAAAATGAATTTTTGTTTTTTACTTTTTGGTTTCTCTAGCAATCCTCTAATTGTCGTGTAAAAAACATTGCTACTTTTAGGGAAAGCTTAAGGCAAAACCTTCAATAAAGAAGAGTTTCATAATTTTTATTTCTTCTTTTATTGCTGGCAAACCCTTGAGAATGGCTATTTCCAGCGACATCTAGTCGATTGACGATTTTAAGAAGAAATTTAAGATGTTTTTAGATGAACTATCCGGAGACTATTTAACCATCAATGGAATGATAAGATGGAAAAATTAAAAACATAGAAAAAAGCTGAATTGGAGAGTAATTAAAGATGAATTTTCAAAACAACTACTCTGGAGATTTAAGGGATGCGGCAACCCTGCAAGGACTTTACAAAATCTCAGAAGAGGATCTTAACCGAATTCGGTCGTTGGCAGATTTTATGCTGCCCCAAATGGACAAGATGGTTCATACTTGGTACGAATGGTTAATGATGCAAGTAGAGTACGAGCTGTTTTTTTCTGACTCCACAGTTCTCCACCACGCCCAAAAAATGCAGCATATTTACTGGCAGCAATTTATTGAGGCCAAACTGGATAATGATTATGTCGAATCTCGGCGAAAAATAGGAGAAACTCATGCCAGAATAGGGCTGTCAATGACCATCTTTTTTGCGGGCATGAGCATTTTTCACGATCTTTTTGCCAAAATAATGGAAAAAAGAGATTTAACTTTTCAAGAACAAGTCGGAACCTTCGATGCGGTCAGCAAACTACTTCATCTGGATACGGGGATTGTCTGCGAAGTTTATACCATCATGTCTAACGAGACGATTTCCGCTCAGAGTAAATCATTGATGGAAATGTCCACTCCCGTGACCCAAATTTGGGATAGCATTCTTCTTTTACCGGTGGTGGGCATTGTCGATTCTAAGCGGGCTCAAGACATTATGAATGCAGTTTTATCTGCCATTAACCGCACTCAATGTCGTATTTTTATCTTAGATATTAGTGGAGTTGCCGTTGTCGATACTGCAGTCGCCAATCACTTAATTAAAATTACTAAAGCTACTCGCTTAATGGGTTGCGAATCGACCATTTCTGGGATTTCTCCTGCGATCGCTCAAACGATGATTGAATTGGGAATTGATGTGGGAACCATCAAAACTACCGCTAATATGATGGATGCTCTTAATGATTCTTTCCGCCGTTTGAATTTTCGTATTTATAAGGATAATAAAAACTAATGAACCATGCAGACGTTCAGCGAATTCCCCTACAAGTCTCTCAAGGTTGTTTAGTTGCTTCCATTTCAATAGATTTAACTGAAAAAGTGTTAAAACAATTTCGCCAGGATTTACTAGAGCGTCTATACGAGACTAAAGCTAAGGGGTTAATCCTAGATTTATCAGGGGTTGAAGTGATGGATCTTGAGGATTTTAAGGCTATCAATACTACTTTGTCTATGGCTTCGCTTATGGGGGCAAAAACTATTTTAACTGGGTTTCAACCTGGAGTAGTTTCCTCTCTGGTGGATTTTAATGCTGAAATAGACCATCTTAATGCAACTTTAAATCTCGATAGTGCTTTCGAGCTAATGAAAGATTTAAACTCTACGGACCAGTATTTTACTGAGGAAGAAGTGGAGGAAGATTTAAGCGAAATTTTTGTGGAAACTGAGGAAAATTTAGTTAGAGAATTTAAGGAAAAGTAGGAGGCAAATGGAACAGCAAAAGTCAATTTGGATTGGAGTGAATCGGGAATCTGATATTATTCAGTCGATTTTTCAAACAGAACGCATTGCTAAAGCGATCGGGTTCGATAATAATACAGCAAAAATGATTGTAACTGCAGTCTCAGAGCTGGCTCGCAATATTATTAAATATGCGAATAAAGGACAGATTATTGTCACTCCAATTGAAGAAAATAATCGAGTGGGAATTGAAATTATTTGTCAGGATACTGGTCCGGGTATTGCCGATATAGAAGCAGCGATGAAAGATTCCTATAGTTCGTCGGGTACTTTGGGTTTGGGATTGCCCGGGGTTAAACGAATGATGGATGATTTTGAAATTCATTCCCAGTTAAATAAAGGTACTAAAGTCATTATTAAAAAATGGCTTTAACTACTAGCTAGCTACTTTTGCAATTAGAAAAAAAATGAACGAAAATCGCGATACAAGTGTTTTAGAACTGTTAGACTGTGCTTCTTTGGGACGACCTTGTATTGGGGAAAGAGTAAGTGGGGATAATGCCCTGATTGAAGAGCGAAATGGTTTCGTTTTTCTGGCAATAATCGATGTTTTAGGTCACGGCCCTAACGCTCATCTTTTATCTTTAGAAATCGAAAAGTTTTTACAAGAAAACTGGACAAATAATGTAACAGAAACTTTGTTAAAACTTCACGAAAACTTTAAGGGAACTTTAGGAGCTGCTGCTGGTTTGGCGGTGTTGGAAGTCGAGACGGGAGAATTATCTTATTGTGGAGTGGGAAATACGGCGATCCGAGTTTTAGGGCAGCGATCGCGACGACTGGTTTCTACTGATGGGGTGCTAGGTAGTCGTATGCGTACTCCACTAGAACAAAAGCTTTTTTTAAATGCTTCTGACGTTCTTCTACTCTATACTGATGGGATTAAAGATCGGTTTGAGTTGAGCGATTATCCCCAAATTGTGTCCGAAAGTTCTTCATCCATAGCTCGCAATATCGTGCGTCGTTTTGAGAAAGTTTATGACGATGCAACTTGTATTGTTTTAAGGTATAAAAAATGATCCCTCTTGGAAATATTCCTCTAGCTCATCAAGATTCGATCGCCCCGATGCGTAAGAAGATTCTCCAGGCAGTTAAATTGTTAACTGGAGATGCAGTTTTAGCTGCCAGAATTGCTAGTATTAGTTCGCAAATGGGGCGATCGCTTTATCAAAGTTCGAGGGAAGCTAAGTTAAATCTTGGTTTATTTCGAGGAGTTGGGGGAGTGGCTTTTTCGATAATTTTTATGGTTCGAGAATCCTATTTTAAAGTAGAGCTGCTTAGGTCTTTTTTTGATGAAGTTACAGTGTTAGAACCTGAGAATAATTGGTATAGGTTACAGGCTATTTTATGGATTGGCGATTCTCATTTACCTCCTGATTCGTTGATTCAAAAGTTGAGAAATACGATAGAGGAAAAAAGTCGTAGCGAATTAATGCTAGAATTGGAGGAAAACAATCAAAAGTTATTACAATCTTTGAATAACTTAAAAGAAACTACTCTATTAAAAGAGCGAATGTCTTCCCTAAATGCAGAACTACAACAAGAAAACTTACGCATGGGAGCTCAGATAGATTTGGTTAAAGAAATGCAGCAATTAATCCTGCCCAAACCAGAAGAATTGGCAAAAATCAAGGATTTAGATATTGCTGGATTTATGCAACCGGCAGATGATGTGGGCGGGGATTATTACGACGTTTTTTATAACGATGGAATAGTGACAATTGCGATTGGAGATGTTACGGGTCATGGCTTGGAAAGCGGTATTTTAATGGTTATGACCCAAACTGCAGTGCGAACTCTTCAAACTATGAAAGAAAAGGATCCGGTTTGTTTTTTAGATACTTTAAATCGAGCGATTTATGATAATATAGAACGGATGGAATCGGAAAAAAACCTGACTTTAGCAGTTTTAAATTATTGCGATCGCAAGGTCAGTATTAGCGGCCAACACGAAGAAACTATTGTTTTTAGAAAAGGAGGTAAAATTGAAAGAATCGACACGATGAATTTAGGGTTTCCTATCGGTCTTTATGATGATATTGCTGAATTTATCGACCATCATTTTATTGAATTAGAAAGAGGCGATGGAATCGTTCTTTATACCGATGGAATTACTGAAGCTAAAGATATTCAGAAAAAACAGTATGGAATTGAAAAGCTTTGCGAGACGATATCCTCTAATTGGGAGCGCTCTGCCGAAGAGATAAAACAAGCAGTTATTAAGAGTGTTTACGAACACATCGGGGAGCAAAAAGTTTTTGATGACATTACCTTGTTAGTGTTAAAACAAAACTAAAATTCTGGCTATTTTATTAGGGTTATCCTACTATTTTTTCTGCACTAATACGGGTGTTTTCCCATGGAACAAAAATCAAAAATAAGGTGAAACAAAAATGACTCAAGTATTTGGAGATTTTCTCGAAAATTTTTTAGAAAAAGAACGGGATTTAGATTCTTTAGAATTGACTTTTTCTCCTAGTTCTCGTCCTATCAAACAACGTTGGCGCAATAACCGTTTATCAGCACATTTCGTGGCAGATTATTTGTCCACTTTTTTTCCGGTTAGCGATGACGACCCAACGAGCCACCGTCGGAAAAAAGAAACTACTGGAGCGGTCAGTTATGTGGCTAATGAATTATTAGAAAATGCCATGAAGTTTCACAACCATGATTCCTTCAACTACAGAATTCGCTTTGGAATTTATTTTGTTGAAGAACCGGAAGTAAAAGTGGTTCTTTTTGCTATCAATTCAATTACTCATGAAAGTGTCAAGAAATTTAAAAACTTTATTAAGGAAATGACCGAGACGGATCTTGATGAATTATATATTCGTCAAATAGAAAAAAGTGCTGAAGCTGAAGATGAAAATGCAGAAGCGTCAGGTTTAGGTTTAATTACGATGATCAACGATTATAATGCCAAATTAGGTTGGAAATTTGCGACAGCCCCCAATAATGCTGAAATTCTGACAGTTACTACTATGGCCCAAATTGCTGTATGATTGAGAATTAATACTTATAAATCTCCATAGTTCAAATGTCAGCTATTATCTTGACTTATTAATTTCAATTTGATAGACTGACTCGATGGACTGTGGTAAAGTAGTTTAGGACTTGCGCAAAAAAACCCATTTCTGCCCGAAGCGAGGGCGCACAATCTCGTTATGCGTAAGTTCTGGTAATTACTTTGCTGCCTTTTGTACAAACTTAATTAAGGAAAATTAAAATGCCAGAAATTAAAGGTGAAGATTACACAGTAAACCAGGATGTGGAAACCGCGACCGTCAATTTTAAAGGAGAATTGGCTTTAGGGAGTCCCAGCGAATATCAACCGATTAAAGATTTGCTCAACGATCTTGTAGACTCCGAACCAGCTACGGTAACTTTAAATTTACGAGAACTAACTTTTCTCAATAGTTCTGGAATTAGTATGCTGTCTAAATTTGTTCTTGGTTTGCGCAAAAAGAAGGAAATTCAGTTGGTAATTTTAGCCTCTAATGATGTACCTTGGCAGTCGAAATCTTTACAAAATTTAGAAAAATTACTACCAACTCTTAAGCTAGAATTAGAAGATGATGCTTCCTAAAAATACTACTGAAAAAATGCAATTTTAAGATGAATGCAAAAAAAATTGATTTCAAACAATTTGAAAAATACTCAAAACAAGAGCTAGCTAATTATATTGAAAAGCTAGAACTTGATTTGGAAGAAGCTAAAGAGAAAAATCAAGAACTAGAATTATTGTTAGATTTCATTACTGAAGTTACCACGGGATTAGAAAACGAAATCCATGTTAAAAATAAGGAAATGTCCATTTATATCGAGCAGGTTAAGGAGGTGACGAAGGCGGCGATCGCTGTGGAAAACGATACTTTTGAACCAAATTGTTTGGATGGGGTTGCCAGTCGCGACGATCCTTTGGGGACTTTAGCGCGAGTTTTTCAAAGCATGGTTAACAACCTAAAAGCTAGAGAACGTCAATTAGCAGAAGCAAAAGGACAACTCGAAGCTGTTTTAAATGCCGTACCCGGTACGGTTTCTTGGATCGGTGCTAATGGTTTTTATATTGGGGTAAATCAACATTTAGCCCAAACTTTAAATCTCTCTCCCGATGATTTTGTAGGCAAACAGTTGAATTTTTTACAAAGTTCGCCGGAGTTTGCTCGATTTATTAATCAATTTATTAACAGTTCCCAAAATTATATCTCCACAGAAGTTCCCCTTTATCAAAACGGTCGGCTGCGCTATTATTTAATGGTAGCTCAAAAGTACAATGAAAACAAGGCTTTAGTTTCGGTAGGAATTGATATTACAGAAAGAAAAAAAGCACAGCAAGATTTAGAGTTACAAAGAAATTCTTTTGCTCGTTTTGTTCCTTCAGAGTATCTGAAATTTTTAGGTTACGACGATATAGTTAGCGCCAAATTAGGAGATAATATTAACCGGGAAGTGTCCGTGTTGTTTTCTGATATTCGCTCTTTTACTTCCCTATCGGAAAACATGACTCCTCAAGAAATTTTTGATTTTATTAACAGTTATTTAGGAAGGGTTTCTCCTGCGATTCGCAGCCATAATGGGTTTATTATGAAATACATTGGCGATTGTATTATGGCGGCTTTTCCAAATACTGTTAGCGATGCCGTAAATGCCGGAATCGCCCACATAGAAAAAGTTAAAGAATATAATAAAGAAACAAAAAAACAAATTAATATTGGCATCGGCATTCATATCGGTTATATTACGGTGGGGATTTTGGGAGAACCTCAAAGACTCCAGGCCGATGCTTTATCCGATAGCGTTAATTTAGCGGCTCGTTTGGAAGGTTTAACTAAAATTTATGGTTCGTCTATCTTGATTTCCGATGCGGTTGTTAGTAAGCTAAAAAATGCCAACAATTATCGGATTCGTTTCCTAGATAATGTAATTGTAAAAGGAAGACAAAAAGTTACTTCTTTATATGAGGTTTTGGATGCTGAAGAGGAAAAAGCGGTCGATTTCAAATTAAAAACTCAAAAGGATTTCGATCGCGCTTTACAATTCTACCAGAAAGGAGAATGGGCTGAGGCTCAAGATTATTTTCAGAAAGTTTTAAATACCAATGCCGGGGATAAAGTGGCTTTACTTTATCTCGATCGCATTGAAACCTTAAAAAATCAAGTTCATGTTAAAACCTGGGATGGCGTTTGGCATTTTAGCCAAAAGTAGCGTTATAAGGGAGAGGGGGGAGAGGAGAGACAAGGAAGAGGGGGGAGACATTCTAGAGGAGGGAGACAAGCTCGTTGTCGTTTTTCCGTCCCCGCAAGTCCGCCCTTGTCCTCCTTGTCTAGAATGTCTGCCCCCTCTCTCTAACAATAGGAGGGGTTGGCGACAATTAATTCTGTAGCTTTGGGAGCATCCAAAGGCTTAGAGAAAAAGTAGCCTTGACCGAACTGGCAGTTAAAATGTTGCAGTTGCGCTAGCTGTCGGGGAGTTTCTATGCCTTCAGCGATCGCGTTCATTCCCAGAGTCTCGGCAATGCTGAGAATAGCCGGTATCAATCCCATATCTGGGTTTTCATCCAAACGTCGAACGAAAGACCTGTCAATCTTGAGAGTCTCCACTGGGAAGCGATGTAAATAACTTAAAGAAGAATAACCGGTACCGAAATCGTCAATACTCAACTGTATGTGTCGTTTTTGCAACTGTTCGAGAACAATAGCAGCAGAATTGCTGTTGTCCATAATCGCACTTTCTGTAATTTCTAATTTTAAATGTTGGGGAGCGAGTTGGGTTTCTTTTAAAACTGCATCTATTTGTTCGATTAAATCTTCTCGGGCAAACTGTCGCACGGAGAGATTGACGCTAACAGTTAGGGCATTATCGGCGATACCTTGCTGCTGCCAGAGACGCAATTGCTGACAAGCTTGCCGCAACACCAAAGTACCGATAGGATTAATTAAACCTGTTTCTTCCGCCACGGGAATAAACAGCCCAGGGGAGATAAGGCCGCGTTGGGGATGATGCCAGCGCACTAGAGCTTCAAAGCCTGCTATTTTACCCGTCTTGAGGCAAACAATGGGTTGATAGTGGAGAACAAATTCTCGGCGTTCGATCGCCCGACGCAGATCGGTTTCGATTTCCAAAAGTTGCAAAGCTTCGGCGTGCATTTTAGGATCGAAAACGTGATACCTGCCGCGACCTAACTCTTTAGCGCGATACATGGCAGTGTCAGCATCGCGCAAAAGGTGTTCCGGTTTTTCGTAGCTGCCGTCTCCCAAAGCAATGCCGATGCTTGCGTTAATAAAAACTTCGTTTCTGGTAAGCTTGAAAGGATGGGAAAGGACATCGAGAATATTAGCTGCGATCTTGGTGGCGCTGTGAATATTTTTAATCGAGGTCAGCAGCAGAGCAAACTCATCTCCTCCCAACCTTGCCAGCATATCGTTGGCATCGAGAAGCTCTTGGAGGCGATAGGAAATAGCAATTAAAAGCTGGTCGCCCACCAGATGGCCGAGGGAATCGTTAACCACTTTAAAGCGATCGCAATCGATAAATAAGACAGCAAATAGATAAGTTGAATCGCTCTTTGCAAGCTTCAGAGCTCTTTCGAGACGCTCCACGAACCAAGCGCGATTGGGCAAGCCCGTGAGACCGTCGTGGAGCGCCATTTGCAACAATTGAGCGTTAGCTGCTTCTAACTGCCTGGTGCGTTCTTCTACTCGTTGTTCGAGTTGGGCGTTGAGCTGGTTGATTTGTTTTTGTGCGGCCGTCAGGGCTAATTGATTTCTCACCCTGGCTATTACTTCTTCTAGCTGAAACGGTTTAGTAATATAATCTACTCCGCCGACTTGAAATGCTTTTACCTTGTCGAAAACATCGTTGAGGGCGCTCAAAAAAATCACCGGAATTTCGGCTGTGTTGTCGTTAGCCTTCAACTGTTGGCAGACTTCATAACCGTCGATATCTGGCATCATAATGTCGAGCAAAATCAAATCCGGCTGTACGGTGGAAGCTGCTGTTAGTGCCATTTGTCCGTTTAATGCCTTGCGCACGTTAAATCCGTGAGCCACGAGCATGGTAGAGAGAAGCCGCAAGTTTTCCGGAGCATCGTCAACAATGAGGATGTCTTCATTACTGCTAAGTCGATTGGGATTCATTGTTTCTTTGGCTTGCATGATTTCGTTTTTCCTATTTATTGTTCGGGATTTCTAGCTAATTCCAGAATGCGATCGAACCGGAAATTATCGACTAATTCCGTCAAAGCACGAGAAAGAACGTCACTTTCTGTAGGAATTTGTTCGATAAGTTCTAAAATCAACAAGTCGCTACATTGGGCTGCAGCATGACATAGCTGTTTTATCCATTCTTCTGACATTGTTGCCATCTGTTGAGAAAATTCGGTACTATTGATAAGTTGCCGGCAATTAAGATGACTGCTTTCCCAGGGCGTTGTTTTATCTTCGTAAAGATATTTGACTCCCAGATGGGCAGCGATCGTATTTAAGAGCTCTCGTTCTTGAAACGGTTTGCGAATAAAATCGTCGCAACCCGCTCCTAAAACTATCTTTCGGTCTTTTTCAAAGGCGCTAGCAGTCAAGGCAACGATTACCGCTGCCTGCCCTTTCAAGGTAGCTCGGATTTTTTGAGTGGCTTCGTAGCCGTTCATTACGGGCATCCGCATATCCATAAAGATCAAGTGGGGTTCCCAACTTTCCCATACTACCACAGCTTGTTGACCGTTTTCTGCTTCTCGCACTCCAAAGCCGATGGCAGTTAAAAGCTGTACTAATAATAGGCGACTTGTGGGCTTATCTTCCGCTACCAAAATGCGATATTGAGGTTGGTTTGGAGCTAAACCGACAATTTTATGGCTGGAGCGCTCGGTTGTTACTAGCTCGCCTTCTTCTAGCAAACTCGCCTGGAGCTTAAAAGTAAATTTACTTCCGTAACCGGGGATACTATTTACGGTAATGTTTCCTCCCATCAGTTCCACAAATTTTTTACTGATAGATAAACCCAAACCGGTTCCCTCCCCAGATTTAATCCCTGTAGAAGTTTGAACGAAAGGTCGAAACAATTGACCTAAGTCATCTGGGGCAATACCGGGTCCGGTATCTTCGACTTCAAAGACTAGCTTCTGGCGCTTCCCATCTGGCTGGATGCGGGCTCGCAGAATAACGCTGCCTTGCTGGGTAAATTTGATGGCGTTGCCCAAGAGGTTAATTAAAACCTGACGCAGTTTGCTTTCGTCGGTTTTGATATATTCGGGAACATCGGAAGTGCCTTGGAAGCTCAGTTCTAAACCTTTAGATTTGGCTTTGAGGTATAGCATATTTTGGATGCTATCTAGCATCAAGTGGAGGTTAAAGCTATCTTCATTGAGGGTAAGGAGTCCGGCTTCGATTTTTGACATCTCTAGAATGTCGTTAATTAATTCCAACAGATGTTCGCCGCTGCGGTTGATGATGTCGGTGTATCGTTGATGCTCTGGAGATAAGCTGGGATCGCGCTGCATCAGTTGAGAAAAACCGAGAATGGCGTTGAGGGGGGTTCGCAATTCGTGGCTCATGTTGGCGAGAAATTCGCTTTTGGCTTGGTTTGCCCCGTCGGCTGTTTCTTTTGCTTCTTGTAATTCTGCTGCTTGCTGTTGGGTTTGGGCTAAGAGCTCTGCCTGTTGGACTGCTACTCCTAACTGGGTGCCGATCTGAACTACCATCCCGATTTCTGCTTGTTCCCACTGGCGGGGACTGGAATTTTGGTAGCTTGCGAGCAACCCCCACAGTTTGTTTCCCTGGAAGATGGGCACGGTGATGTATGCTCGGGCTTGAAATCGTTCTAGGAGTTCGACGTAACAGGGGACAAAGCCGGCTTTGTAGATGTCGCTAACGCAGAGGTAGGTGGTTCCGAGACTGTAAACGCCTCCTTTTGTGTCTTGGAAATAGGTATCGGTGTATTGTAGGGGGCGATCGCTGCTGGTAAAGGTTCTGACGATGCAACTTTCGTCTCTGACGGAGGTATGGAGTTTTAATCCGGGATTTTTTTCTTCTAATACTAGGGGAGTCCATTCGTCCCCCACGGACTCGGAGACAAATTCCCCGCTCCAGTCGGGGTTGAAGCGATAGATGGCGACGCGATCGCAGCCGATGGCTTTTCGCAGTTCTTTGGTGGTAGCGCTAAATATGGTTTCTAAATCTAAAGACTCCCGCATTCTTTGAATTACTGTCGAAAGGGTTCGTTCCCTTTCTGCCATTTGCCGCAGGGTTGACTCTATTTCTTTGCGTTCGGTGATGTCGTGGATGATGCCTACTAAGGAGAGCTCTCCCGAAGCGTCTTCAAAGGCGATTTTTTTGGTGAGGATGGTGCGAGTTTTCCCAGAAGCATCCGTTAAGGTTTCTTCTATTTGATGTTCGGTGCCGGTGCTAAATACTAGGCGATCGTATTCGACGAACCTATCGGCTTCTGCTTTTGGGAAAAAGTCGCAGTCCGATTTACCTATCAGTTGGTGGCGCGGATATCCGATTAATTGGCAAAAGGCATCGTTTAATTTGGTAAAGCGATGTTGTCTGTCTTTGACGAAGATTGGATCTACCACTGAATTTAAGACCCTTTCCAAAAAGTCTTGACTTGCTTTTAAGGCTGCTTCCGCCTGCTTGTTTTCGGTGATGTCGGTGGCGGTGCCGAGAACAAGCAGGGGCTCTCCCGAGTCGTTGCGCTTAAAGATAGTATCTCGGCTTAGTATCCACAGCCATTGTCCGTTTTTGTGCTTCATCCGATATTCTATCTCAAAAATCTCTCCATCGGCTCCGATCTGTAGTTGGGTATAATAATCACAGTAGCCGTTTAAATCCTCTGGATGCATGAGCTCGGGAAATAAGCTCGAGCCCATCCTTTGAATCTCTTCTGGCGTATAACCCAAAATATCGACTACGGTGCGGTTGACATAAATATTGCACAGATCTATTAAATCGTAGATGTACAAGATACTGGGACTGGCATCGGCAATTTGTTCTATAAAGCGCTGGCTCTCGCGCAGGGCTTCTTCGGCGGCTATTCTTTCTTTAATTTCTTTTTCTAAAGTCGCATTTGTTTTTACTAATTCTCCGGTACGTTTCCACAGTCCTTGAGTTGCCTGGCCCACCCGGGTTTCTAGTTCGTCGTAGGCTTGCCGCAGGGCTTTTTCTGCTTTCTGGCGTTGAATTTCGGCGGCTGCTCTGGCGGCAAATACTGTCATGATGGCGATGGCGTTTTCTTCGTTGTTGAGAGGGCGATCGCTGTTAATACATAAAACGCCGATCGCCTCTTCTATTTCGTTTAATAAAGGCACTCCCAAATAACACTCTGCCTTCATTGCTGCCAGCCCCTTCGCTTTGGAGAAAAGTTCCTGGACTTTATCTGGATAAAACTTTAATTCTGCTTCTTTTATTACCAGTTCGCAAGGAGTTCCTTCTAGGTCGTACTCGAAATTTTTTTCTAATTTTTCCCGACACCAAAACGCTAAGGTTTGGAGTTTTTCTCGGTTATCTTCTAATGTTTCTGCTACGAAAACATGACCCACATCTAAAGCTTGGCCCAAATGAGTTACTAAAGCGGCAAAAAAATCTTTTCCCGTTACGGATGCCGTTCCTTCTAATACATTTTTGAGAACGTTTTCTGCCTTAATTCTTTTCTGATTTTCTGCTTCTAATTCTCGATTTATTTGTTCTAATTTAGCCGGGCTTTGTAAAGCTAAAGCTTGAGGAATTAGAGGTATTAATTCAAAGGCTGTATAAAGGGAAATTAGGGCGGTAACAGCTTTTAGGGTTCCCGAGAGCCAGTAGGCGGGATACCATAAAGTCCAAACTTCCAGCAAATGGGTCGTTCCGCAAGCAATAATAAAAGCTCCAAATAAGACGAATACTTTTTTAAAAGGTATATCTTTTCGCTGGCGGATGAAATAGATTAGCATGGCTGCAATGGAGTAATAAGCAAAACCAATTAAACCGTCGCTGAGGAGGTGCAGCCACACCAATTGCGACTGCCACAAATAACAGTGACCGTGAGGGATAAATCGATCTGGGGAGAAAACTATTTTTAGGAGTTGCCACATAAGATTACTGAAAAAATCGAAAACCATCGGAGAAAGTTTTTAACTTTTGTTTAAGGGTTATTTAAAATTTAGACCTGCCCCGACCGGTCAAGAAACCTGGTAATTTCGGCAAAACCAGGTTTCTGAGATACCGAAAAACCGAGTTTCCTGAGAATACTTGACCTGCTCTCTAGTTGTTACCAGTAGTTTTCATTATATCCCCCAACTCTAGCAGATGCAAGTAAGGCAGCCTGACTGCGTGTTAAGTCAGGTTTGCGGGAGGCGCAAAGTTGCCTATTTAACGGCTAGGGGAGCTACTGGAGCCAGGTTTGCTTCTATTTTAGCACCTTTCAGTTCTAAAAATCTAACTCTTAAAAAACTAAAGTCATTACTACAGCCACAAAAAGAGTTTTGTTTGTAGTAACGACTTTAGTCGTAAAAAAACTACGTTTGTAGTAACGACTTTAGTCGTAAAAAAACGCAGTTTAGTAGTAACAATTGGCTCGATTAATCGCCACTTTTATTGTTGGTAATGTTGGTAAGTTGCTGCTACTTTTTCCTTAACTTTCTGCCGCACTTTTTCTGGTCCGATAACCGCACAATCTTCTCCATAGCGCAATACTTCTCGAATCAACCAGAAAGTATTAGATATCGACCTCAATACTCGCTTAACTTTGGGTTTATTTGGCGATCGCTCGCTTGCCTTGTCTTCTGGTTTGACTTTATAGGCAAAAGCCAATCGATTAAATAAGTGCATTTCCACAGTTATGCGATCGAAATCGGAACGCCACTCGCCCGCGATGGGTATGACTGCCGCTTCTGGGATGCGATCCAGGCGCAGGCACCAATTGTGTTGGAGTTCCTCTATATCTAAGTTGCCCTCGGTTTCTTCGCACCAACAGTCTAAATAATCTCTGCTTTCGTGGGGAACGATTTGTGCGTGGCGGACGGTAAATTGCCACGGAGTACCGGTGGCGTCTTGATAAAAAAGCTGGAAAGGTTGCTGGCGCTTGATATAGCGATCGATTTCTAAGCGCCAGGGGGGGGGCGGGTTTTGCAGAAAGGCTTCGATTTTGCCGCGCAGGGGTATGGATAGTTCGCTACGATCGCGCATTAATTCGGCGATCGCTGTTGCTAGTTCCATTTTGCCGGCATCGATGAGAGCGTTTCTCGTCGCTTCTAAGGCTTCGATGCGAGCAGGGGGCCAGTCGTTGTTGGCGGCTATTTTCAGTTCTCCCCGGGCGATCGCTTCGATGAGTTTGGACATATTCGGGCGATCGCCCCAGGTTTTGCCCCATTCGAGGGCCAGTTCTTCTAATTGGGCCTTGTCCCTTTCGGAAACGGACAAGGTTATGGACCTACCTTTTCTAGTCATTTTATCCGTACACTTTTTGCTAACTACCTCTTGTTAATTTCTATTTTCGATGTCAAGATAGAAAATATCAACAAAGAACGGACACTATTTTCCAGGAGGGCCAACATGACCGGACAGAATCTCTTGTCCCGAATATCCATCGACCCCAATATCTGCTTCGGCAAACCCTGCATTCGGGGCCACCGCATCTGGGTGTCTTTAATTCTCGACTTTCTCGCGGGTGGGGAAACTATTGAGTCGATAATGGAAGCTTATCCGGGTATAGAAAGAGAAGATATTCTCGCGTGTATCGCCTACGCTGCCGAAATGTTAAAGACTGTGGAAGTTGCAACTTCCGCAGCCGTCATAGAATAGGAAAAATCTTTCTATTGTCATTGCGAGGCGGCGGGAAAACGAGTTAGCCTCTTGGAAAAAACATTAAACTAGCCGAAGCAATCTCTGGCCTCACTATTAAGTTACGAGATTGCCACAAAAAGAGATAACAATATTGTATTTTACCATCATGTCAGAACAAAAAATTACTCTCAAACCGGTTTACTCCCAAACGGTACCTACTCCAGAAGGAGTGCAGTTACCGCCAGATTTATCTCTTTATTGGCATCAAGCGGAAACTATCAAAGCAATCCGAAATCCTAATATTAATGTAGTGTTTAATTATGCCATGACTGGGGAGGGTAAAAGTTTGGCTGGTTTTCTGGAAACCTTGCAAACAAATTATTATGCAATGGGGCTTTATCCTACTAACGAACTTGCTCGCGACCAGGAAAATCAAATCAGAGGATATATAGAACTTTTTGGGCCGAATTACGAACCGCGCGCGGTGCGCTTAAGCGGACAGGAATTAGAAGTTTATGCGGAAAATGAGGGGTTAAGAAAAGCGGCGGCGATCGCTACTCGTACTTCGCAAACAGAAATTTTACTAACCAATCCCGATATGCTTCATTATTTGCATAGAAATGCTTATTTGGGGGAGTACGAAAATCCCGATAAATTATGGAACAGAATAGATAAGAATTTCGATTTATTTATTTTTGATGAATTTCATGTCTTTTCCGCGCCCCAAATTGCGGGGGTTATTAATACGATGTTGTTAATAAAAAATACTAACCGACGCAAAAAGTTCCTGTTTCTTTCGGCAACGCCAAACGAAAGTTTAACTAAGCGGTTGGCGGCGGCGGGCTTTCGCTGTGTTTCTATTAATCCTCGACGGGAAAATAAATATCGGTTCCCAGAAACTCGGGAAGAAATTAAGCAATTGGAGTCGGCAGGTTTCCGGCAGGTTTCCCGGGAAATATCTTTAAATTTTGTCTCTCTGGAACCTAATTCTAAAGCTTCGGAGATTTGGTTAAAAAATAATGGCAATTTGGTTAAGGAGCATTTTAAAAAATATCCAGGTTGTAAGGGAGCGATTTTGCTTAATTCGATTGCGGCGGTAAAAAGATTAACTGTTTTTTATCGGGAATTATTGGCGGAGGATGGTTTGGAAGTTAGGGAAAATACGGGGTTATCTGGGAGGGAGGAAAAGGAGCGATCGCTTGCGGCAGATTTAGTTATTGGCACTAGCACGATTGATGTGGGGGTTGATTTCCAGATTAATTTCCTCATCTTTGAATCGGCGGACGGGGGGAATTTTATTCAACGTTTGGGGCGGTTGGGGCGACACGATGGTTATTGGAAAAATGGCGAGTTTATTAAGTTTAATAATTTCGTTGCTTATGCTTTAAGTCCTAATTATTTAACAGGTAGATTGTTTGGCGGCGAGTCTCCAGATTTAGTTACGGGTGGCAGTTACGATCGCCCCTTATTTCACGATTCGATTGGGGAAAATTACCGCAAAATTAACGATTTTGAGGGATATTATCGGCGGTGGGGGGCGGTGCAGTCGGTGAAGATTTGTCATCAGTTGAAAAGGAAAGAAATTCAAGGGCAATATGAGGGCAGTTTAAAGAAGTTTAGCCAAGCTTGCCAGCAGGCTTTTCAAACAAGTTTAAAAAAGGTAGGATTTGAGGTTAAAAAATGGGGCGAAGATTGGCAAAAATTCTCTAGTAGTAAGAGTGGAAGTCCCATCGTGGAAGATGCTTGTAGTTTTCGTGGAACGAGTCCGCTTTTATGCGGTATTTATGACTTGACAGAAGGGGAGATTCGCGACAGGTTTAAGACTTACGATTTGCCGGGAATTTTGAGCAATTTAAACATCGAACCGATGGCGAAAAAGGATTTTTTAATAATGTTAGAAAAAGCGGAGGAAAGTATAGGCGAACCTATTGCCAAGGGGAGGTTTAATTATTGTTTGGCGTTTATGAAGTTGTGCGAGTATCGGGAGGAGAGGTTGGATTGGAAGTTTGTATATGGGGGGAAGTTGGAGGCGATCGCTGCTGGGGAAAGGGTGCAAGTTTTGTCGGGGGTGGAGGTTTGGCAACCGGGGAATGCTTGGATCGGGGAGATTAATAAGCGACTGCGGCGGGAAGCGTTGGTTTGTTATGTGTTGGGGCATCCAGTGGGGGAAGTGAGGGCTCGTTTGCGACTGCCGATGCACTTTCAGATTTATGGGATTTGCGATCGGTCCAGCATCCACGATGGGACGCCGCCTTATTCGATCGCTTTTGGCCAGTCTGCTTTGTTGGTCGATACTTTGGCCCATTGGTTGAAGGAACATCTAAATAAATAATTCCCCCGTAGGTTGGGTGAAGCGACAGCGGAACCCAACAATACAATTTTCTTGTTTGGATATTGTAATTGTTCGAGAATGGTTTATGATAAATAAACAAGTAGATAAAGTTAAACGCGAGGTCGGGCCAAAGCCCCTACAAATCCATCGCCAATCCATCAAAGTATAAACACCATGAAAACATCATCACTAACAGACTTAAAAACCCTCTCCCACCAACTCCCAGAAAAAATACCTTATCTCAAAATGCTGATATTATTTGGTTCCCAGGCCAGGGGCGATACTCACGCAAAAAGCGATTGGGATTTTGCCGCCCTTTACGATGAAGAATTGCGTAAAGCAATCTTGGGAAAAAATGCTTTTGCTTGGTTTGAAGTCCCTAATATTTTGGGAAAATTTTTTGAACTTAACAGCGACAATATCGACGTTGTAGAATTAAATAGATGCTCGTCGTTAGTCGCTCATTTTGTCGCCCGCGACGGTAAATTATTGTACGAAAAAGAACCCGGTCAGTTTGAAGCATTTCGACAGCAAGCTTTAATGAAAGATAACCAATTAAAACAAATTCAAAAAACGCTCAGAGAAAAAATTGAAGCAAATTTGCAAGGATGGGGAGTATGACTATCGAACCTTTGAGAATTTTAAGCAAGCTCAATTTTATGAGTAACTATCTCGGACAACTAAAGCGCTTTGAGTCTATAACTTTAGCAGAATATCTAGACGATTTTGATAAGCAATTAGTTGTAGAAAGATTGTTGCAACTAATCTTTCAAGTCGGCATAGACATTAATAGGTATTTGCTGAAAGAATTGGGCATAGACCAAGGAGACACTACTAATTTTGATACCTTTATAAAAATGGAAAGGTTGGGAATTATTACAAACGAATTGGCAAGGGAGTTATCCGAGTCTGGCAGTTTGCGCAATCGACTGGTTCATCTTTACGATGAAATTGACCCCGCCAAGGTTTACCCTGCCATTAAAAAAGCGTTGCAGTTTTATCCACTTTACATCAGACAAATAGTATCTTATCTAAATTCATTGGAGGAAGAAAATGCCTAGAAAAAAGAAAAGTTTAGAAAGCGAAGAATATCAACAATTATCCTTATTTGGCGATGAGTTAGAACCTCTCGAACAATTAGAAGACGAACCAGCAGAACCTAACCTGGAAATATCTGATAATTCAGAAGAAGATTTAGAGGAAGATTCCTGGTTGGAAGATGAGGAATTAGCTTCAAGTTTTGCTCCCGCAGAACGTAATTTAGAACCAACGGCAAAAGAGTTACTAACTCTCAAACTTTTACGCGAGGCAATTAATACTCAAAATCCCGACGATTTGGTAATGAGAGATTTTGCCGAAGATGTCTTGCCAAATTTGCTGAAATTTGCCATCGCCGTTACCGCAAAAGGAGGTAAATATTTCGATAGATTGGATGCAAAACGTCTGGCGGAAAACAAACCTTTAGTAAGGCGAGATAATGCGGCAGACCAATCTTTAAACAGTCACATTTTAAACGGGTTATTTCCTGCTAACTTAGTTGCCAAACGCTTAGAAGAAATTAGGACCACTTGGCGGAGGGAAATGAGAAGCGATCGCGACTTAAAACGCCGTATTTTAATAGCGGGTTTCATTCTCCACGACTTCGAGAAATTTAACTATGACTTGTTGCCGGGAATGCCAGAAAAATATCGCGAAGTCAGACAAAATGGCGATATCCGCAAAGTTACTCGGGAGGAACTTCGGGAAATCTTCAGAATAATAGTACCCTTATTAGGTTTGGATAAATTGATTAATCCCGAACTGCCCGAAGGGTGGATTGAGTATTTAGACGATTTATTATTTGTGGTTTCTAATACTCAAAGACGCAACGACACTGACTTAAATTTATCCGAAGAAGG
>CAZSTZ010000046.1:27051-32863 GCA_964609515.1 uncultured bacterium
CTGGAGTCATTTATTTAGCAGAAAAAAACGCGCCCCCAGTAGAAATAGAAGACTTACCAGAAAGGGTAGTTAATAAAATTAAAACCCTTTGCGCCAACGAACTAAAACGACGACAAACCGGCTTCGGCAGAGACGGTAAAGGCATGAAATATGCCGAATATTACAACCTTTTTTTCGACCCTATTGGTTTGATGGAAGTTGCCCTTGGGGCGACCTTGCGGATCCTCCATGACAATAAAAGTTCCGTTGCCAAAAGTCGCAGCGATCGCTTAATTGAATTTCAGCAAAAACAGGTTTTATCTGCGGATTATAACTTCCGCTTCGACGACGACATTAGAATAGACCGCCTCGCCGAATTTGGCGACGTCGCCACTCGCAATATTTGGGGAGATTTTGTTAATAAAATCGAAACGGAACGCAAAAATAATAAAACTCAAAAATTGCCAGAATTGCCCCCGGAATTGGAACCGAAAAATCTGGTTTTAAAAATAGCTGAATATTGGGAACTCTCCGAATATCTGCCCCAACTGCGAGAGATTCAAAAAATTAACGAAACTCTCAAAGAACTAAAGTTAAAAGGCAACACCGGCGGCGTTCCTTACGACTGGTATTATTTAGCGGCAAGGTATTTAGAAAAAAATCCCGGAATTGATGATGTTAGCGAAAGTTGTCGGGGGGCGATCGCCTACATTTCCCAACTCATAAAACCCGTTTTAGAACAATACCAAATCCCCGACGGGTGGGACGACTTGCGGGAATGGGTAAAACGGGTCGTTATCTTACCAGAAAAAACCGAAGCAACTGCCAAATCTCCCGATAATTTCCTAGACGAACTATCCCGCTATCAATTAGCAAAAAAACCCGGTCGAGGACGACAGTTAATTTGTTCTATTTCTCATTCGGCCTACACCGTCACCGAACAAATGGAATCTGCCGTTTTGTTTTCGCCCCAGGTTTATACTAACAAACAGACGCTATTCGGTTCCAACGCCAAACGCAATATTTCCAGTATCGCCGGTTTGGAAATGATGTTGCGGCAAATTTTGATGAACCAAACTCAAGCAGTGGGGAAAAAATTCGAGGACAGCAAATATCGCTATCTCTATTTTTACCCGACCTATTACTGTACGCCCGAAACTAATAAGTTCTTACAGCGGGCGTATCAAAGCATCGCCCAAACCCGTTTTAGTACGGACATTCGCAACCACTTTATTAATAAAGACTTGGAGGCAGATTTCGGACGCGATCGCTATCAAAGCGTGGATGCCTTCCTCATCCAGGAAGACCTCGACCCCGAAAAAGACCGCACTTTTAAACTATCCTATCCCGAAGACCAACCCCTCACTTTTTATTTTATGGCCCTGCCGCCGGCAAAAAGTGCCACCGATACCGAGTCTTGGGTGATGCCGAGTTGGTTGGCGTTTGCCTTTCCGACCGTATTGGACGTGAAAACCGTAGTTTCCGAGTCGCCCATACCGCCATTTAACGACGGCAGCGAGTTCGAGGAAACCGTGTTTCTGGATACCGCCCCGCAAGCGTTTCGGGCGTTAACGGGGGGCGATCGCTTCCGACTCGACTACATCCTCGAAGGTTGGGAAGAGGGCGGCAACAAATATCCGTCGCCACTAAACGTCTTAACCGCCGCTTATGCGATCCATCTGGATGTCAACGCCAAACAGGGCAAGGGCGGTTACGACGCCAACTGGGGGAAATTATCGGAACTCGCTAACGATTTTGAAACCAGTCCGCTGAACGTTTTTGCTTACTTAAATAAATGGGTTCGCAGGCAAAAAGTCGAAACCGCAAGGATGGAAAAAATTAAGCTATATGCTTATCATTTTTACCCTTGTTTTGACCCGTATGTTGTTTACGAAGAGGAGGAATTAAAAGTGGCAGAAAAATCGAGTTTAAATCATCCCAAAAAGTTAACCGAATTGTATCGGAAATTCTATCGCGCCAACAAACAATATAATCCCAAATCTAATGCAGTTTTAAAACCCATCGATGTTGCTGCTAAAACTATTTTAGAAGCAGACCCGAGTTTTGACTTAGTTGATGCAGTAGCGGCAGAGGTTTTTAAACTGATGCAACGGGTTCATAATTCCACTGCCGAGGGGCGGTGGGTGTTTAAAAAAAGGGAGGATGAAAGGGAGGCAATTTTGGAATTTGCAAAGTATTTTGTGGAGGATGTTTTTTATGGAAGTTTTAGGGGCGATCGCGCCCGCCTCGCAGGAAAGCAAATTAATTTAATCCGCGATACCTGCGAGTTTCTTTACCGTCTCGAAGATGATAAAGAAATTCGAGAAAAAGGCAAAGAATCTAAGGCGAAAAACGAAGAAGAATAATTGTAGGTTGGGTGAAGCGAAGCGCAACCCAACACCCACATTTAAGTATTTTTGAATGTTGGGTTTCGTTCCTCAACCCAACCTACAATTAAAACTAACCTTCTGCTTTTTATCTACCGGTCAAGAAACCCGGTTTTTTGGAAAAACCGGGTTTCTGAGATACCAAAAATCTATTAAAACCAAAAAACAACAGGAGACTAAACAAATGACTTTTCTTAAATCAATCGAATCGAAGTTTTTTCAAGCAGAAATTCCCTACAAACCGATGGGAAAATACGTTCATTTCCTCACGGTTCGCGTCACCGAATCTTATCCCTTATTTCAAACCGACGGCGAACTAAATAAAGCCCGAGTCAGGGCCGGAATTGAAGACAAAAATCCCATCAGTCGCTTAACTATGTTCAAGCGCAAACAATCGACGCCAGAACGTTTGGTCGGTCGGGAATTATTGCGCAATTATGGTTTGATGACCGCCGAAGAATGCGAATATAACGTTAAATTTGCCATGGATAATCCCGACTGTATTATTTATGGATTTGCCATTGGCGATTCCGGTTCTGAAAAATCAAAAGTTGTGGTGGATACTGCTTTTTCTATTACTCCTTTTGACGACTCCCACGAAAGTTTTACTCTCAACGCGCCTTTTGAAAATGGCACGATGACATCTAAGGGCGAACCGGGTTCAAAACCGGGAGAAACTACCAGTCGCATTAACCAACAAGACCACATCAAACCGCAAGTTTTCTTCCCCAGTATCGTCACTTTAAAAGACCCCACCGAAGCGAGTTTTTTATATGTGTTTAATAACATCCTCCGCACTCGCCATTATGGGGCGCAAACTACCCGAACCGGACGGGTCAGAAATGAGTTAATTGGGGTTATTTTTGCCGACGGTGAAATTGTTAGCAATTTGCGCTGGACTCAGGCAATTTATGATAAGTTAAACGCCGATAAAAAGCTGGATACAATCGACCCTTTAGATGAGGATGATGTTATCGAAGCAGCTACTAGCAGCATTCAAACTTTAATGTCGGAGGAATTTATCGTGCATAATGATTTTGTGGGAGAAGATTTTGAGGATTTATTAACTGAAGTAAAAGCTTTAGTTGGTAGCGAAAAAACTCTCAAAGAAGTTTTAAAGCAGGCCGACGATGAGGCGAAAAGTTACGCCGCCAAACACATTAAAGGTAAGGCAGATAGCGACTCAAAAAATACCGATGAGAAGAAATCAAAGGGCAAGAAAACTGCTAGTAAAAAATAACGACCATGACTCTAATTTATCGCGTGCAAATCGAACTTCACGACAACCTTTATTTTGCTACTCGGGAGATGGGCAGACTGTATGAAACGGAACCAATAATCCATAATTACGCCCTCTGTTATGCGTTGGGTTTAGTAGATAGCGACATCCACTCGACTCGGGTTCGGGAAGAGGATAGTTATCGCTATTTTTGCCGGGAACAAATGCCGAAATACGAGGAACATTTAACCCCTTTAAATCAACAAGGCATTTACATAACTCCCGCCCGCAGCGTCTCCCATAAAACTGTTCTCAATACTTGGAAATATGCCAATAATAACTACCACGTTGAAATGGAGAAAACGCAAAAAAATATTCCCAGTTTTGGCAGAAATAAGGAAATAGCGCCGGAGAGCGTTTTTGAGTTTTTTGCTATTTCTGAAAAAAGCCTAACACTGCCGAAATGGATTCGTTTGGGTAAGTGGATGAGTAAGGCGGAGGTTGAGGTTAAGAATTTCCAAGATTTGAAACCTTCTCAGTCGGAAAAAGAGTTTACTTTTCCCTATCCTTTGAATCCTTTGGATGTGATGTTTTCCCATCGGGTGATGAGTTACGATGTGGTGAATATGCCCCCGGTTAGTTCGATTAAAAATGTCAAATTGGCGGGGAAATCTTACAGCTTTGAAATGTCGAAAAAGTTTACATTAGAAATTCCTGCTTTGATGGAATATCGATTTAAGGCTGTTTAAATGTTACATCGAAATTAATCGGGTTAAACTCTGGGTGAGGGCAAAGCATTCGGACATTAAAATTAATGCGCTTTGACAACATTTACCGCCCGAATGCTTTGCCCCTACAATTCCATTTTTCTATGTTGTCGGTTCAACGGAAGTGGAACTTTTTTAATACTAAACTGGAATCAATCTCTCTGTTGTCATTGCGAGGCGGTTGGAAAACGAGTTAAGTTTTTGGAAAAAGCGTTAAATTAGCCGTGGCAATCTCATAAGTATTAGTGACAATTGAAGGCTTTTAAGACTTTCGAGATTGCCACGGGGGGAGTTAAGGATTAAACCAATAATTTAATTGTTACCAAACCCCCCCTCGCAATGACAACAGAAAGATGTTAATTGTTAATTGTTAATTAATATTAGGAGGTAATTAAAATGCCACACAGTCTCGTATTAAATTTGGTTCCTAAGTCTCCCATTTATCCCGAATATTTAACGGGGAGACACCTTCATGCTTTGTTTTTGACTTTGGTTAGTTCCGTGGATAAAGAATTGGGCGATCGCCTCCACGATTCTACTGCCCAAAAAGCGTTTACTATCAGCCCCATGCAAACTAATAAACGTCCTAAAAATCGTCGGGATAATTGCTTGCAATGGTCCCACGAACGCCCCATTCCAGCTAATACTAATTGTTGGTGGCGCATTTCTCTTTTGGATGATAGTTTATTCGGGGAGTTAACTGCTCTTTGGTTGCAGATTAATCCTAAGAAACCGTGGCATTTGGGGCCGGCGGATTTGCTGATTGCCAGCATTTTGGCAACGCCCCAATCTTCTCAACCTTGGGCTAATTCTTGTTCTTATTCTCAGTTGTACGAAAATGCTTCGGAGACTAATACAATTATCTCTTTTTCTTTTGCTACTCCCACTTCTTTTCGTCAGGGGAAATACGACACGGCGATGCCTTCGCGGGAATCGGTTTTTAATTCTCTTTTGAGTCGTTGGAATAAGTACAGCGGTATTGAGTTTTCCGAGGTTCCTTTGGAGTCGATTTTTTCGAGTTATTTCGATATTAATACGGAGATTGTGGCGGATTCTCGGAGTAAGTTTATTGGGTTTGTGGGGGAGAGTAGCTATCGAATTATGGGGAAAGTTGACCCGGTTTTAATTAAGAGGATTAATGCTTTGGCTGATTTTGCTTTGTATTGCGGAGTGGGGAGGAAAACGACTATGGGTATGGGGATGGCGCGGCGTTTTTTTGTTAAGAATTGAAAAACCGGAGATTTAAGAAACCTGGTTTTTTGAAAAAACCAGGTTTCTGGCGGGCGAAAAAGGTTAATTGCCCCACCAATAACCCATCCGCACTCGTCCCTTCAACATCCGCTGCTAACTAACCCCTACCACCAACCCAATTGTTCGCTAATAATTGACAATTGTAAGGTGCGCATGGGAGCATCTCATATTTGTAAAAATATCGAATATTCGGTTTTTTATCTACTTTT
>CAZSTZ010000047.1:0-32557 GCA_964609515.1 uncultured bacterium
CGCGAAGCGTTGCGAGGTACGAAGCAATCTCGCTTTTTGGGAATGGGGAATGGGGAATGGGGAATAGGAAAGAAAGTCTTTCTGGATTCGATGCTCCCGAAAAATAGTTGTAGGTCGGGTGCCGCGAACCTTCACCCAACAGGTCGATATATTTTAAAATTTCAAGTCCCTAAAAAGGAAAAAGCCATGACTCAAACAATATTAAGATCGGAATTAATGACCCTAGATGAATTTCTGGAGTGGTATCCAGATGACGGCGGTGTTTACGAATTAGATAAAGGAATTGTTATCGAAAAGCAACCTACCGGTATCCGTGAAGAAATTATTATTTTTCTTGCCTTTGAATTGGGAACGGAAAGAAAACGCCTTCAGCTTCCATATCTACCTTCTACTGGATGCTTAATTAAGCCAATTAATTCCGATAATACTGGATTCAATCCCGATATAGCAGTTCTCGATAAAAATGCTTTAGAAAACGAGCCGATGTGGGATAGGCGATCGACAATTACTAAGGGGGAAACTGTCAAGTTAGTAGTTGAAGTTGTCAGCACTCATTGGCAAAATGATTATGCGATGAAGGTTGTTGAATACGAAAATTTAGGCATACCTGAATATTGGATAGTCGATTATTTAGGATTGGGTGGGAGGCGATTTATAGGCAATCCAAAACAGCCAACTATTTCTGTTTATAAAATGATAGATGGCGAATATGAAGCGAACAGGTTTAGGGGTAATGACAAAATCGAATCCTCAATTTTTCCAGAATTAAATTTAACGGCGGAACAAGTATTTGAAGCGGGGAGATAAAATGGAATTTTCACCCAAGAAACCCGGTTTTTTTGAAAAAACCGGGTTTCTGAGATACCAAAAAATCAAAAAAATGGAGGCTCAAAATAATGGAAGTTACTCTTAACTTATCAGAAAACTTAGTGGAATCGGCAGAACATTTAGCATCTGCTACCAAACGAGACTTACCAACTGTTATTGCCGACGTTTTAGAAATGCTATTGCCATTAATAGAAAACATGGCAGATAGCAATCTTTATCCTCCAGTATTCAGTCTTTCCGATGCAGAGGTAATAGCTTTAGCTGACTCTAAAATGGATGAACCTGCTAACGACCGATTGGGCGAACTGCAAAGCAAAGGTAAAACAGTTGGCTTAACACAAACAGAAGGCAACGAACTACTAACTTTATTACAAATTTATCAATTAGGACAATTGCGTAAATCGGAAGCTTTAGCAGAAGCAGTAAAAAGAGGTTTGCGAGGCAAATTACACCCATGAGTAATCTTTCAGAAAACCTACGCCAGCAAGTAATAAATCGAGCAGGAAATCGCTGCGAATATTGTTTGAGCCATCAAGACTATGTAATGGGAAAACTTCAAATTGACCATATTTTTCCTGTTTCTAAGGGAGGAAAAAATACAGAAGATAATCTTTGTTTGGCTTGCGAATTTTGCAACCAATATAAATGGAGTAAAACAACAGGATTAGATCCAGAAACTGGCTCCAATGTAGCGATATTTAACCCTCGCAAACAGAAATGGGAGGAGCATTTTAGCTGGAGTAAAGATGGAACCAGAATTATTGGTTTAACGGCTTGCGGTCGTGCTACTGTTGTTGCCTTAAAGCTGAATAATAGTCTGGCACTAACTGTCCGTCGCAACTGGGTAAGGGCGGGTTGGCATCCTCCTGGGGAATAATAAGTATTACCCATCGCGTACCATAGCCATAAAATTTCCCTGAAATCCCGAAAATTATCAAAAAACGGAAGCTAAAAATAATGGAAATTACCCTTAACTTATCCGACAAAGTAATAGAATCTGCCAATAATTTAGCTTATGCTACCCAACGAGACGTACCAACTTTTATTACCGACACCTTAGAAACCCTATTGCCCGTATTAGAAAACATGGAAGATAGCAATCTTTATCCCCCAGTCTTCAGACTATCCGATAAAGAAGTAATAACCTTAGCAGATTCTAAAATGGATGAAGTTAATAATAGACGATTAGGAGAACTACAAAGCAAAGGTAAAACAGTTGGTTTAACAGAAACAGAACGCAACGAATTGGTAACTTTATTGCAAATTTATCAATTAGGACAATTGCGCAAATCGGAAGCTATGGCAGAAGCAGTAGAAAGAGGTTTGCGAGAATCAAATCAACCACCTAAATCGACATTAATAAAAACCTTCCCAACTAAACTTTGAAAATGCAATTCGATGTAATGTTTGCTATCCTCACCAAAGACTACCTTTCCCCGATAACCGCTATCAGCAACAACAAAATGAAGTCGATGTTCGGTCTCAAATGATTCCCTATAATTAGCGCTACCGCTTACCCTTTTATCGTGCAAAATAACCCGAAAATCTTCTCCAGTATTCCCATCCTCAAAGCAGAGAAATCTTCGATCGCCCTTACCCTTAGTTTGCACCTCAATGTCACCCACTTGAAACTTAATATTGCCATCCTTTAACGGCTCTAATTGTATGTAATTCGGTAAACCTTTAACCCGAATTAGATTCTCCAAAACCTCCTTAGACAAATCTGGATAAGGCAGCAATTGAATATTAAAATCAATACCCCAACGCCGGCTCTTATCTTCAATTTCCCAGCGAATATCTTCCGCCTTCTCAAGTTCTCCCTTATTGCGGTGGTAAGTTTCTTGCTTTCGCTTAGTCGCTATCCACCTTTCTCGGGCAAAATTACGTTTTTCTTCCTGGCGATTTTCGCACAATGGCTGATAAAATTCTAAAATATTCCGATAGTTGCCAATTCTTTCCAAAGCAGAACCAATTTCTTTAAAATTGATATGTTTTGGCAAAGAAGAAACCGCAGTTACCTTTTTTATCAAATTATCGTAGCGCTGGCGGTTCTCAAAAAGCTTGTTATCGTACTCCTGGCGCTCCTCGAAATTCATTTTAGCGTAGCCCTGGCGCTCCTCCAAACTCATCTCCTCCAGAGCCAGATCCGAATAGGCGATCGCCTTAACAATGTCGCACCTTAAATTAGTCCTTTCCTGTTCGGAAGCCGTCATTTTAGGCCAACTTTCCTCAACAATTGTAATCGCCTCCATCCACTCATTTCGTTTTATCAAATACTTAACTAAATCCCCAAATTCCTTCAAACCAGACTCGCTCTCCATCGCCTCCTTAAAACATTCCTTAACCAAAGCCACATCGTCTAAATCTATCGCCAAACTCAGCCCATCCCAAGAACGTTTTTGCTCTCGCAAAGCCCAGACCACCTCTTCGAGAAACTCTTTTTTAATAGTTTTGGGTTTAGCCGCATTTTCCCACTCCTCAATAACCCCTTGGTAATCGTCGGCCTTAGCCAACCACTCCAAATTATGAGGAAAACCGCTATTTTCTGCCCGAGCTCGGAAATATTCTAAAGTTTGAGTCGCACCGCATAGCTTCCAACATTCAATCGCTTGTTGGTAATTCTTTGCCCGGAAAAAACACTTTCCCCCACACTCAAGGGTTCGCTCCCCATGAGCCTTCAATTCTAACAACATCGTCCCCAACCGCCCCCACTGATAGTGGGTAAAATCAGATTCGCCCTGGTTTGAAATCTCAGAAGTATAGCGAGCGACAACTTCTCGCCATTGGCGAACAGAAGGCTTACCGAGTCGCCTGTCGTTTACACAATTTTCCAGAAATTCTGTAAAATTCCAAATTGCAGTAGGGTTATACTCTTTTTCCAGCATAAACTGTGCCAAAGCCCGTTCCACTTGGGCCGTATCCATATATCCCTCGTACCACTTTTCCAGATCTTCCCAACACATACCGTGCCAAAAACAGATTCGCGCCTCATCTCGCTCCTGGAGAGCCATAAATGCTTTTCCTGCCTCCAAGAGTCTGTCTTCAAACTTAAGGGCCCGAGCTTCGCATAAATTGGCTTCCTTCGTTTGGCTGGCCAGATTATAATACTGCTTCGCTCGCCTCATCAATTCTGGAGACCTTAAATTCAGGCCTTTATCTTGCAACTCTTTGGCGATCGCTAGAGGATCGTCATCTCGCATTTCCGATGGTTCTTTGCCAAGAGCGATCGCCCGAACGTTTCCCCTCCAAACATCCGCATTTTGCGACTTCTCCAAAAACTTATTTATTTCTGCTTCGCTGCTGGCATGACTCCAAAAATCGCGATCGCCCTCCATCGTATCGACAATAAAAAGACGTTCCTTCGCCCGACTTGCCGCCACATAAAACTTATTAAAAAAGTATTCAAACTCCACCGGGCGCTCTTCAGAAGACCTTGCTTCATTCCAAATATTAGAACCCCAAATTTTGCCACACTCCTCCCCAAACTTATAGAGAATCACCTTAGCAAACTCCAAACCCTTAGCAGCGATCGCGCTCAAAACATTCTTTAAAGGTTCCTCATTTTCGCTATTAACAAACATCTCTTTGAGAACCTCATCGTTTTCCACATATTCCTTTTCTCCCCCTTCTTCGCAAGGTACGATAATAATCGTATCTATAACGTGTTTTTTTAACTCGTCTGGATGGAACTTTTCCGAAAAAATAAACTTTTGCGGTTCTGGAAAATCGTCTTTTTTCCATTCTTTTTGCGCCCTCAATTCTGGCAGATCGAAAAACACGCTGCGCCACAATTGAATTAAATTAATAAAACCCACTATCGACGAACTCGAACGGTAATTAAACTCTAGTTCTTGAAGGTTCATATTGATATTCAACTGCCCCTTAGAATCTAAAGCCTTAATTATCTCATCGTGAAACCCTGCTTTCACGCTTTCCCACCTAAAACCCGTCGGATTTAAAGTTTGTAAAGGATCTCCCGCAAAAGCAAAAGGCAAACTTATAATTGGTATTTGGCTCAAATCGTATTGAGAAAACAGCGACAACCGCATAATTAACTGAAGTTCTATCTTCGTAAAATCTTGAGCTTCATCGCAGAAAACCGCCCCATAATCGGAACGGTAATAATTACCTTTTATTACCTTTCTAATTAAATCTTGGTCGTCCCAGTAATTTTCTTCTTCAGCTAATTTCTGATACCATTTTTGCCAAATCGTCTCGTAAATTTCTTTAAAACCTTCTGAAGAGATGGTCCGGTCTTTTTTACTAACAATATTCACATAATCTTCTGGAGTCATCAGGCCGTCGGAACTATAACCCTTGATAAAAGTTCTAATCGCGTGCCAACAAATTTCCGCATTCCATTTTTTCGCTTGCGGTAAATTACATTTAGCTTTATATTCTTTTTGGAAACGATAGAAAGAAACATAATTATCTGGTAAAAAATTATTGGTTTCTTCTACCGGCAGCATTTCCAATAAAAATTGTTGAAATGCCTTGAAGAAATTATCGGCATTTAGTTCGCTCTTTGATTCCCCATTTTTTTCCCCTTCATTCTTTACTAAAAACTGATGATGGGACGAGAGAATCTTAGATACTCCTTTCTTAGCAACATCTAATAATCGTTCGTTATATGTCAGAAATAAAGGGTTGCCTTTAAAGTTTTTATTAGCCCCATTCTCGTACTTTCTATGACAGTAATCGGCAAAAAGATAGAGCAGCATAGTTGATTTACCGCTGCCCGCCCGTCCGTTGATAAATATCGGCAAAGAGCTACGATCTGCTTCTCTACTAGAAACCGATTCTAACAGCCGCATTTCTTCTGCCGATAGAGCTAAATTTGACTCTTCCTCTTTTTCTATTGCAAACCAACAATCTTCGTCTGCTAGTAGGTAATCTGGATAAGACTTTCGCGCTAATGGCGTTAATTCTTCTAAGGATATCTCTTTAGAAAAAATGCAGGCTTCTCCAAGTGAAGATAAAGCAATTTTTTTCACGGTTTCTTCTATTTCTTCTTCAGAAGGTTGTCCGTTAAATGGCGCTATGAGAAAAAAGACTTGTCTCCGTGGAGAATCTGTCGTTGTAATGCTGCTGTAGAGAATATATTCTTTTCCATTGCCGACCAGCTTTACCCCCGGCATTTTTTCAATTTCTTCCGGGTTATTAGCAGCTTCGCAATCTCCCGATAGGGCTCTCTCTACAAGGGCTTGATATTTACCCCAGGAAGTTTCTTGTTGCTTTCTGAAACCAGTTACCCACTCTTGGCTTTCATAAATTACGATGTCGTTAGTATCGAGTTCCCATCCCGGAGGTTCCAGCCAAGGAAGCATTTCTTCTGGTAATATCGGACGTTTTTCTTCCTCGGGAGAACTCTGTAGATTTTCGAGATAATTATGAAGTTCTGCTTCGCTTACTAAGCTGTCTAAATTCTCGCTTTTTCCTTTATGTCGAACTTCGTTTGAGAAATCATCATACTTTTTACCTTTATCAAAAATATCGAGCAAAACAACTATTTGTTCGTCCCCCACCCTGCGAGTCGAACCAATTAATCTGTATCGGCCTGCATTAAACCTCAAATATTGATGTACTGTCCCAAAAATTTCTTGCTGGACCTTATGAATGTCCTCAGCAGACTCGATATCTTGGCAAAGCTTTTGGACCTTTTTTTGAAGACCGTAGTGGTTGGCTTTTTGCTCGAACTCGCGGCTAGCGTAAACGTGCATAAGTTGGCCTCTAGCGTAGTGGACTTAGGATGGGGTTTGTTTCAAAGAGCGATCGCTTTACCTGATTATATAGCAATTCGTTTCAGATGTCTAAAGTGGGACCGGAGCGATCGCCTGCTTTTTGTATAAAATATATTACCCAATCCGAAAAATTGTTATCTACGCTACAATTATTTCCGTAGACTTCAACTATCAAACAAACCCGTCAGACGCTCCACCTCGCTCTTAGCCATATACATCGGAGTCCCCGCCAAAATCCCCGTCACATTCCTAAAAGGCTTACCGATGTGCATACCTTTAGCATCAATAGAAAACTCCCTAATATCCTTATCGTGCATCGAACCGCGCATTTTTAAAACAGTTAAGCCCCGGCGCATTTCCCCATAAATCTCCACATATCGCAACAAAATAATCGAATCAGTAATAGTCGAAATATGCGCCTCAGTAATCGAAGTACCCCCCAATAAAGTCGGAGTAGTAGAAGTAAAAAGACCCCCAACTTCTTGCTGCTTAATAAAAGAAGTCAGAGCAATAATAAACTCCCTAAATCCTTTCAAACTAGATACCCTTTCCAAAGCAGAAAGACTATCCACCGCCACCCGATTAGGTTTAAAATCTTGGATAATCTCCTTCATTTTAATCAAATGATTTTCCAACCCCGTAGTCTCTGGATAGCGACAAACAATCTTTAACATTCCCTCCTTTTCCATCTCCTCAAAATCAACCCCCCAACCAATAGCATTGCGATATAACTGCTCTCTACTTTCCTCAAAAGCAAACAAAAGACACCTTTCCTTATTAAGAACCCCTCCCGCCATAAACTCAGTCACCGTTAAAGTTTTACCAGTACCGGTAGCACCAGAAACCAAAATAACCGAATCTCTAAAAAACCCTCCGCCGCACATTTCATCTAATTCCTTACTCCCCGAAGTAATGCGAATATTAGAAGACCTTTGTTCCAGTTCGATCGCCGAAAGTGGAATCACCACAACTCCTTGACCCGACACAATAGTAAAAGGAAACTCGCCCTTTTGGTGTTCCGTTCCTCTATACTTAAGAATTTCTAAAGTTCGACGTCGCTTTTCCTCAGCTAAAACGTTACGGAAAATAACCACATTATCTGCTACAAACTCTTCCACGCCGTAGCGACTAATCTCTCCGTATTCCTCAGTCCTTTCCGCCGTCATCACCGAGGTTACTTCTAACTCTCGCAGGGCAGCCGCAATATTAAACAAATCGCTCCGCACCATAGCGCTATTATCTAAATGACTGAAAATAGCTCCCAAAGAGTCCATCGAAACTCGGTTAGCCTTAGTTTTCCTAATGGCATACTCGATGCGAGCGAGTAAAGGCCCCAAATCGTATTCCCCAGTAACAACCGGTTTTTGTCCCGGTTGTGGGGAAGCATCCACAAAGGCCCATTTACCTTCCCGTTCCCATTTGGCAATATCCCAACCAAAACCGCGCATATTTTTAATAATCGACTGCGGTGGTTCTTCAAAGGTGACAAAAACTCCAGTTTCCCCGCGCTTAATTCCTTCTGCTAAAAACTGACAAGCAAAAACAGTTTTCGCGCTGCCCGCCGTACCAACAATTAAAGTAGTTCTCCCTTTAGGAAATCCTCCCTCCGATAAAAAATCAAAGCCAGGAATTCCGGTTTCTATTTTCTCGATCTCTTGTTGTTGATTCATCTCTTTTACAATCTCAATATATTGAGTAAATTAAATTCTGCGTACCGGATAGAGATTATCATAAATTGTTCCCCATTAACTAGAAATTAATAATTAAAATTCTAGCTTCTGGAGATTAAATCGAGACCTAAAAGCACTTTGTCAGTATTAGACATATCCCCAATAACTCGCTGTAGCGGTGGAGGTAATTGTTTGACTAAAGTCGGAGTGACTAAAATTTTTTCTCGTTCCGCCTTTTGGGGCTCGTCGAGGATATCAATAATTTCCACTTCGTATTGATTTGCAAGCACCGACTCGCAAATTTTTAACAAATTAGATATGGCTCTCTTAGATTTGGGATTATCTCCAGTTATGTACAATTTTAGTAAGTATTTATTCATTGTTTTTTATTATCGAGATTGGGATAAATATTAATATTACTCAAACCCATATAATATTTGCGGTAAAAAGAAGTTAAATAGCCCATCAATTCCAGAACCATCAAACGCCCCTCCGCCACATAAGCCTCTGCCTTGATTAAAGTAGTGTCCTCAGTTTTTTGTCTTAAAGCAAAAGTATGAATGTCGATGACATCTCGCGGTCCTGCTGTGAAAACTCCCAATTTCTCAGCTAAAATCTTTAACTTTTCTGAAAGATTATGTTCTATTTTATAAGTCTGCTGTTCTAAAGCTAAATCCATTAACTTGCCGTATTGTCCTACTAATTCCTCAAAAACATCCGGTACGCTCTTGCGCAAAGGTTCCGATCCAAACATTCTAGCAGTCACCCCAGTTTTCACTGAGTCGGCCAACTGCTCCAGCCATTCCATTTCTCGCTGTCTGTCTTGCTCTTGTTTGGCTTCCCTTTGTCTGAGAGCGTGCATCTTCCTTTCTAGAGCCAGGCGGATACCATATACCAGCAAGTTAATATCTAAATTCCGTTTCGGCAGATAGCCGTGGGCTCCTAACTGAAAGGCCTTGACTACCAAACTTTGATCTTCACTGGCAGTCTGAACTACTATCGGCACTTCAGGTGAATGCTCTATTACCCGCGCTAGGCTATCCAACCCCTTGCTATCTGGCAGCATTAAATCTAACAGCACCACATCAAACTTTTCTTTGGCCAGTTTTTCCAACCCTTGGGCCATAGTCTCAGCAGAAATTAGCTCGAAGGAAATGACCTCAGCTAAGGAGGAGTTTTCTGACTGAGAGAGAAGGCGATCGATTAACCTTACATTGATAGGATTGTCCTCTATTAAGAGGACTTTGCAGGGATTTCTGAACATATTCTGACTCAAGGCTGGCCTCTTAGTTTTTTGTTTGTAACTGTGAGCAACTGTCTCTTGCAGCACTACCATAATTTGGGCGTAATTATCGTCAATTTTTGTTGGCAAATCTTAACGTCCACTAGAGAGCCAGTCAAAAAACCCGGTTTTTTCATGCATACCGGGTTTCTGAGATGTTTGAAACCTCAATTAATCTGGCAATTTATATTGCCCCACAATACGTTTAGCAAATTCGGGAACGTGGGCTTCTAATTTCTCCTGAAAATTCCGTTTTACATAAAGATAATTGCGAGTGAAATGAGAATCAATAGAAAAGCGAGCATATTCTAAACCTTTGGGGCCTATTTTCTCAATTACTACGCCCATTAATTTAGCCGCCCACATCGGCAAAGTTACTGCTTTATCGTAAGCAGGAATGCTTTGTTGTACTGCTTGATGTCTGTCTCCTTTGGAACTAACGGGTTGAAAATTTAACTGGTCTTTTACCAGTTCTAACATTTCCTTACCCGTTTCATTTCTCACCACAATCCACTGCCAACCAAAAGGAGCGCCCATATATCCTACCACTAAATCCGCCAAGCCATTAACATAATCAAAACAACTCATGCAGGAAGGAGCAAAAACATCTTTTAATTCTTTAGTATTGAGTCCGAAAAAAGGAACCATTTCCAAAGAACCATCTTCGTGTTTGAAATGAACTCGAAAATCTTGCATGAACTCGTAATAAACCACCGTTTCTGGCGACTTACTGGTAGTTTCTAAAAACTTTTGCAAACCCGCCCGACTGACATTATCCACGCAGGGAGTCCCTAAGACATAAAGCTTTTCTAAACCTAATTTATCTTCAACTTCTCGTAATGCTTGAATCTGACAGCCGACTCCTATTACTAACAGTCGCTTCATCCCCGATTTTTCCACTTCTTCTAATACGGAAAGATTGGGAGATAGAGTTGGTTTGTTAACTTTTGCTGCCAGAACTTCTTCTGGAGTCCTGGCAATAATTGGCATTGGTTGAAAGCGGTCTTCTTTAGTATTTTGAACGCAAACCACGCCTTCGACTAAGCCCCGATTTAACATTTCACAAGCAATAGTGCTGACTATTCCCGTCCATTGCGCCCCTTCGATAGGTTCTTTTTTCCGGGCGGCAGTCATCTCTTGATGAACTCCAAAATAGAGTTCGTCGGGGTTATCGAGATTGCGAGTTTTGCCGTGGGTTTTTGTTTCGAGGGTGTCAAATTGTTGGTTGAGAAAAGCGCAAGCATCTTTAACGTAATGAATGTAATAAGTGTCGCAAAGTCCGCATTCGCTACAGAGCTCTTTAGCGGGGCGAGGACTGCCCGGTTTGAGGGCTTTAGATTTCTGGTGTTTGGGGGTGTTAGAAGTAGATGGGGTCATGGAAATTTGCTATGTTATAATTAAGTGGCTGTAGTTAAGAATACTTTAAAAAAGATGGTTTTGATAAAAGGTAAAGTAGAAAATGGCGCGGTCTGTCCAAACGAACCTCTGGAAGGGCATGAGGGAAAATCTGTTATCATCATGTTAGTCGAGACCGAGGAGCGAAATCTTCAACCAACCAAAAAAACCTTATCTATGGATGAAAGTTGGGACAAGTTCGAGCAATTGCTCGAAAGCTGTAAAATGGACACCGGAATTGAAGATTTAGCTCATCAACACGACCATTACATTCATGGAACGCCAAAACGAGAACCTTATCCTTAATGAAAGTTTTTGTAGATAGTGCTGCTTGGATTGCATTATTGAATACCAGGGACGGCATGCATACTAATGCTATAGAAATTAACAAAAATCTCAGAAAACAGAATGCTGCTTTAGTAACAACAGAATTTGTTTTACTAGAGGTTGCTGATGCACTTTGCGTTCCACCGCTTCGCCAAAAATTTGTTAATTTTTTTGAAGATTTTTATCAATTAGCAAACTTACAAATTATTGAAGTAAGCCATAGTTTATTAATGGAAGGCTTAAAGCTTTACAAGCAACGTGGCGATAAAAACTGGAGTTTAACCGATTGTATTAGTTTTGTAGTAATGACTCAAGAAGGAATCGATAGAGCTTTTACGTCAGATCGCCATTTTGAGCAAGCCGGTTTTATCAAGCTTTTATGATTAAAGAAAACATTTTACTGACAACATTTTAAAGCAATGAACTTCACAATAGAAATAGAACTGGAAGAAGATGGACGTTGGATAGCCGAGGTAGTCGATATACCAGGAGTTCTCGTCTATGGGCAGACAAAAGAAGAAGCGGTTAATAAAGTAAAAACCCTGGCTTTACGAGTCCTTGCCGATATGCTAGAGCATAGAGAATTAACCCGAGAGTTAGTTAATATTTCTTTTGCACCAGCATGAAGATTTGTAAACCCCATACTAGGAGGTGTTTATGAGTCAATAGAAGTTATCAAAATCGTAGCAGGGTACTGAGTTGATGCCTCCTGCTTACCCTGTGAAGGTGCGTTAAAGGTTAACGCACCTTTTTTCTTTTTTATTAGTTTTTTAAATTCATAATTCAAGTAATTATTAGCACGTTCTAGCTCTAAGAAAGTCATATTAAAAATCACTTTTTGATAACAAGCTCTATCAAAGTTTAAAGTAGCCAGACAAAAATGTTTACATAAGGCTGTTTCTCATTGCCCCGTAAAACAGACATCTTGTCTGTTCGGTATCTAATTAATTTGGCGCGGGTACTTAACGCATTTCAGCTAACTTTCCCGAATTATTTGGCTGAGGATTTTCCTTAGCATTAAGCTTTTGATTTAACTCGCGAATGCGACGGGATAACAAGCGAATAATATTAATAGCAATGCCAGGAGTTTCATCAATAGCATCGTAAAGTTGCATCTGAGTTAACATCAGACATTCGCAAGTTTCCATAGTAGTAATAGAAGCAGATCTAGGTTCCGCATCGAACAAAGACATCTCGCCAAAACAAGCACCTTGTTCTAATTGTGCCAAATCGCGATCGCCCAAATGAACCCTAACCTTTCCCGACACCAAAATATAAAGAGATCTACCTTCTTGTCCCTCAGTAAAAATACTAGAATTAGCCGGAAAAGAAAGCTCGTCCATCACCGAAGCCAACCGCACTAAAAAATCATCCCTTAATTCCTTAAAAATAGGAACCGCCCTAACAAATAAAAGACGCTCGACACTGGTAAGCATAATTTTTACACCCTAAGACTTTTAACTTTAACCGCCACTTTTGCCATCTTAACTAACTCGTGAATTGCTAATTGTTAATTGTTAATTGCCTACTCTTGCCTCTTGCCTCGTATTGCCTTTTGCCTTCCCCTACGCAATGCCCAAATCGCTTATCATTTGTTGAACTTGAGAAGCAACCAAACGGTCGGAATCGTTTTCCAGTTGGGGCAATAACTCTCTGAGGGCCCGAGTAGAAGCCACCTTAAGATAAGCCAGAACGGCCTCCCGGACAAAACCCGTAGGATGACGCAGACAAACCAAAGTCTGTTCGGCAGTCAAACTCCAGCGCGCGGAACGGGCCAGATGGAAACAACAAGCCAAAGCCCAATCAGAGAGGAAATGACGTAATTCTAACAAACGCCGCAAGCGATCGCTCTTAACCATTGGTTGATAAGGAACCAGTTCGGCAAGGCCATCCAACTTTTCGTTATAGGACTTTTGGTCCAGAACGTTAATCAGCGATCGCTTGCGGGCAATATCCACAGTATTATCCAGAATTTCCAAGCCTCGGGCCACATGGGAGCGAGACTCCGAACGGATATTAAAAGCAGCAGCTTGAATAGCCCCCAAAGGATAAAGGAACTTCATCAACAAAAAACAACGTTCGATCGCATCCGACTCCAAAAAATTTAAAGCCCGCAGGAGCAACTCCCCATAATCTGTAGTCATTTTGCCATTACCATCTCCTGGCCCCGAATAAAACAGGGTATTCGACTCAGCGATCGTCCCCGACAGGTCCAGTAAAGCCGCATAAATCTGACCGATAAACATCAACTCTTGCTCCAGCAAAATCTCCACCCCACTGCGACCAACTCTCGCCAAAACTCCTTCAATGCCAACATCTCCCGGCATCTTTAAAAGGATACGCAAAATATTGCGGCGAGTAGTTCCCCAGGAAGTCATCATCCTGCCGACCAAAGCATCAATAGCTTCCGAAGTGCCAATTTCTCCCAAAGCAGTCATTGCCTGCAAGCGCACTAAATCTAGTTTATGAGAATCATCCGCCAAGGCCACCAATAAAGGAATAGCATCGTTACCCAAACGCACCAGAGCGTTAAGGGCCGCCTCCCGGGTAGATTTATAAGACAACCCTCGCAGGAGCGAAGAATAATACTCCTCCAAATTAGTCGCCGCGATGACATCTAAGAGGGCGCAACGGACTCGCAGGGACTCATCTTGTAACAAATTGGGGACGTAAAGGCGCAAACCCTGTAAATAATCTGCTTCTCCGAGAGCGCGAACCCCCATTACCCGTTCTCGTTCCGAAATCGAGCTAATCATCCGGCGCAGAGCGTTAGTGGCCTCCGCTTTTTGTTCGCGATCGCCCCGACGCATGATCAAAGCCGCCGCCGTTCCTCGCACCACCGAATCTACCGAAGGTTGGAGATAGGGCCGCAATTGACCGATATCCGGTTCTGTTTCCGTCAGCCAAATATAGCGCAAAGTCAGGGCCAAAACCTCCGGAGCCACCGAGCTGCGTGCAAGGGCTTTTAGGTTGTCTAAATAAAGTGGGTTGGGGTGATTTAGCATTACCTCCAAACTTTGGCACTGCAAAGCAGGGGACATCATTGGCAATAAGGGCGCGAGTATTTCCCCCAGGTTTTTCGGGTCCATTTTATTGAGAAGTTCGATACAGGAGCGTTTATCTGCTTCCGCCCCCGGTCGTTCCAAAGTTTCTATGACAGAGCGTTTCAACGCTCGCATATCCACATCTAAAACTCCCAGTCGTCCTCTCTCGGCACTTTTTACCAATAAACCTACATATTTCGACCTAATTAATAAAATGATACTCGCCCAAACTAAACCCGATAAAATAATTACTCCTACAAATACTAAACCTTGTCTATCTTCAAAGTTAACCCCTTGAGGAAGCACTAAATGGCTCAACCATAAGATTAATAAAATCAGCAGTCCTGTTAAACCAGTGGATAAAGGTTCGGCGACTCCATTTACTAAGGTTTGAATATCGCTGCGAACGTTATCTGGAAGAGGTTGGAATAATACAGGTCCCGTAGTTTCGATTAAGGTGTAGTGCAACAATTCGTCCAAAAATCTTAAAATCACCAAGCCGATAAATACGGAAAACAAACCTGTTATTGCACCGGTAAAAGAAAATAAACCCAGAATTACTGCACCTGCGGGTAAGATAGTTGCGGTTGCAAAAACTCCAATTCTTTCCACTAAACGGCTCGAAGCAAACCATTGAGTTGTTACTTGAAACATACTCAAGATACCTTCAAAAATACCTAAGAAGCTTGCTATTCTACCCGCTCCTTCTGCTGAAGGATTTTGTAATTCTAATTGATAAAAGAATTGAAAATCTATAAAAACATATAAGACCTCTGCCATCACAAAAAAGCTAATTAGCGGTATTATATATCCTTGCAGAGGTCCTTTCACCCTCCGAATAGAGAATTCTGGTTCTTCATCTTCTGGCGTCCAGCGAGCAGAATCGGGAAAAGATTGCTCGTACTTTTCCGACAGATAAAAAAGCAAAGCCGCCCCTATTAAAACCATCCCTCCCGACACCAAAGTTACGTTATTTAGTCCTACTAAACCCTGTAGTAAAGGTAGGGAAAAACCGCTGATTACTCCTGCCAATAAAAAACCGCTACTAATAATTGGATAGGTACGTTTTATTTCTCTAATATTAAACATTTGGTTGGAGACGATCGAAGTATTAAGATCGTTAAGCAAGTAACTTGCTTCCACCCACAACCACATTAAAAAAATAGTAATAAAAGCTAATTCTAATTTTCCTATGAATACCCCACGCAAAGCCATACCAAATCTAAATAAAAATAAGGGAATTGCTATTAATAAAACTACAGCTACTATGGCTCGTCGCAGGGGCATAACTTTCTGCAACCAAGAATAGAAAAAGCCAAACCCAGAACCCATAGCAGCACCAGCTATATAGATCCAAGGCAGTTTATCGGCTCCGTACTCGTCTAGAAACAAACTTACCGTGCTTAATTCCAGCCAAATCAATCCCACTGAAGTCAGGGTGTAAACTGCGAACATTAGAAGAGTTCGTTCTACTTCTTCCGAGCGCAGATTTAGCGAGCGCCACAAACCCTGACTGCTTTCATATAAGCCGCTTAATTTTGTCACTTCCATAGTTTTTTCCGCTTGATTTTTAGGGGCTTTTTTTTAGGGGGGGGTTACGATTCCCAAGAGCTCTTTAGATTTACAAGATAAAATTCAGAACGGAAGCCAAAGCTACCTGTTCTGAATTTTTTCGCAGTTGTTTTTGTTTTCGAGTATTTAGCTGTATTTTGGAAAAACGCCAAAAAAGCTTAATTAAGTGTTATTTTTTCGGGGACAGCAACATCATCATACTCCGACCTTCCTGCTTGGGAGCTTGCTGAACCTCAGCCAACTCCTGCAAATCCTCTGCCATCTTGTTTAGCAACTCTTTTGCTAAATTACTATGTTGGATTTCCCTCCCTCTAAAAGCGATCGTCGCCTTTACTTTATCTCCTGCTTTGAGAAAGCGCTCTGCTTGAGATAGACGAACATTATAGTCATGCTCTTCTATCTTGTAGCGCATTTTTACCTCTTTAAGTTCGGCATTATGCTGCTTGCGTTTGGCTTCTTTGTCTTTTTTCTTTTTCTCGAATTGATACTTCCCATAGTCTATAATTCGGCAAACCGGTGGGTCAGCCTTATCGCTGACCATTACCAGATCGAGTTCTTTTTCCTCTGCCAGGCGCAGAGCTTCTCTGGGTTCCATGATTCCCAATTGCTCGCCATCGGTGCCGATGACTCTAATTTTGGGATATCGAATGTTTTCGTTAATTTGAGGGAGATTGCGATTATGTCTTTTTTCGATTGGTCGCATTAATGAGATTTGTAAACTGTTGGTTAATAAGATAAAAGGAGGCGGGCTGCTAGGCATTAGTTAGCTAAAGCTTTAACTTCTGGCCTCCCAGTCAATCCTTACAAATTGATGGACATGAAAAGCGATCGCCTTAGTTAATTTTGGCCTTTGGTAAGCTTCTAATCTTACAGGGCCACTGGCATCTGGCGAGCGCAGATACTATTGAATCGGGTCAAAGTGAAAATCCTCGATTTTTTCAACTATAGCAGTTACATAAATTGTTCTTACCACCACCAATGACCCACAGGGGAGCCATTTAACTATCTTAGGGGTTGCTGTCGGGAATATGAAAAGTCCTTTGTGTGGTCCGGGTGTCCGGTGTGGGGAGTGTGGGGGGAAAGATTCGTACAGTAAAACTGACAAGTTGAATCAACTTTTTGGGAATCCCACACTCCCCAACCCCCCACACTCCCCACACTCCCCAACTCGGCCAAAGCAGCAGCTTGCCCTATCTTAGAGTCAGATTGGTGGTTGCCAGACAATCATCGGGCGATCGCTGCATACTAATTATTTTAGTATTATCGGGAGCACGTCACCTTTGTAAAGAGAGTCGAAGCTTTGAGATTTGGGGTGAATGCCCATTACCCATTACCGCGTTCCCCATTACCAAAAAGCGTTAAATCTTTGGTTTATTACAAAACTGACGTGCTCCCGTATTATCTTTCGCTGTGCCTGCCATAATTCAGGCCATGGCCCCGGTTTAGTATTTTTAAGTTGAGAATCAAGTCTTGGCCTAAAAATACTTATTAATAAAAAATTTTTTATTAAATGGTGATTGTGTCTGCCTTGGTAACATTTTTTAAATCCTTAATTAAGGATTTAAAGTTTTACCAGAATCCCAACCTCCTTCAAATATAGCAGCTCCTTCATTAGAGTCTTGCTCTTGCCCGTCTCTACTTTCTGCAGATTTCATCTAAAATCTAAAATCTTTCTCAATTATAAATTGATTTGGGTGCCTAGTTACCTTTGAAAATAATTAAGTAGAACAGGCACGAAAGCCTGTTATCCGATGCATGGGAATTGGGAATTGCGTTGTAGAACAGGCAGGAAAGCCTGTTATCCGCGATGATTCGATCGCAAAACTGACTTGCTCCCATTAATTTTCGGCCGTACCTGCAAATGCTAGTTCTGTAGTTTTAATTTAATCTAAAAACCCAAAAAGGTTATTTAAAATTTTTTATCTATAGCAAAGTATTTTTTTTGTTATGCTACAGAATCTAGGGAAAACGATGTGGAACCATCCAGCAAAATAGTGACCAATAAAGAAAACTGGCAAGAACTTCTAGGCAGTCAACGAGACTGGGTATGGCGGGGCTGGCAAACTCGCTATACCTATATCAGAGCCAAGCAAAACCTTCACAAATCTAACACCCAAGAACAAGGGAGCCAAGCCTCAATCTCGAAACCACCGATTTTACTGCTACACGGTTTTGGCGCATCAATTGGCCATTGGCGCAAAAATCTGGTAGCACTAAGTCAAGAGCATACGGTCTATGCTTTAGATTTATTAGGATTTGGAGCGTCCCAAAAAGCGATCGCTACTTACAACGTCAACCTCTGGGTAGAGCAGGTCTATGAATTCTGGCAAACATTTATTCAAGAACCTGTCATCTTAATAGGCAACTCTATCGGCTCTCTAATATCTCTAGCAGCAGCGGCCTCTCACCCAGAAATGGTACGAGCCGTGACAACCATCAGCTTACCCGATCCGGCAGCACAAACGGAAGCCATCCCCCCACCTTTACTGCCCTTTGTCGAAACCCTTCAAAATATCATTGCTTCGCCACCGTTACTAAGAGCAATTTTTTACTTAGTCCGAAAGCCAGGAATAATTCGTCGGTGGGTGAAATTAGCTTATGCTAATCCCGATTCTGTTACCGACGAACTGGTAGAGATATTAGCTGGACCTCCAAGCGATCGCGGTTCTGCCCGAGCCTTCTGCATTCTCTTTAGGATTATGGGCAGCAGCAAGCTCGGTCCAAGCGTTAAGGCCATCTTGCCATCCTTAGAAATTCCCATACTGTTAATTTGGGGCCAACAAGATCGACTAATTCCTCCCAGTTTTGCCAAGCCGGAAGGATTAATGCAGTACAATTCCCACTTAAAATTAGTCGAGTTGGAGAATGCAGGTCATTGTCCCCAAGATGAATGTCCGGAACGGGTAAATCAATTAATTTTGAACTGGATCGGTGAATGGCAACTAGAAAATGCTTAATATTATTAAATTTCAGTTTAAGCAACGTTCCATACCTTGTTGGCATCGATCGAGGAATGGGGAAACGGTCTTAAACCCTACTACTTTGAAATACTTTTAGCTTAAACGGAAAAACGATCGTGAAATTTTACAGGCTGTTGCCCGGCGTACTAAGTTTCTTTTTACTATCCTCTGCAGCTGAAGCCGCAAGACTCGATTCTTGGCGATTTGATGCCAATAGAAATCAGCTACACTTTACCACTTCTGGAGACGTTCAACCCAAGGCCCAATTAATTTTCAACCCAACTCGGTTAGTTATCGATTTGCCTGGTACTAGCTTGGGAACTCCTTTACTGCGTCAAGCCGCTAGCGGCGGGATTAAATCTATCGAAGTGGCTCAGTTGAATAATCAAATTACGAGAATTGTGGTCGAACTCGATGAAGGTTATACCCTCAATCCCCAGCAAGTCCAATTCAAGCCCCTATCGGCCAGTCAATGGACCGTGCAATTGCCGACCTTGGAGCGATCGAGCCCATCAATAAAAAGAAATAACAGTCCTAACAGACCCTTAGACTGGCTGAGGGCCGATGTAGTTCTCGAAGAAATAGAGCTAACTTCTGATGGTTTTTTGATTCGTACCAGGGGTGGGGAACCAGATATTGCGATCGAACAAAGTCTTTTTGGCAACTACACCACTATAGAAATTAAGGATGCTTCGATTTCCCCGAATATGTCTGGCCGAGATGTCCTTGTTAATCGACATGGGGTTAGTCGGATGCTGGTGAGTCAGGTTCAAAACAATGGAACACCTGTTGTTAGGGTGAGGTTGCAGATGCTCGATCGCCAAGTTGATTGGCAGCTATCTTCGAGTAACTCGGGCGGCGTTTTGCTAGCGCCCAAAAAAGTAGCTGCTAATGACGGCGGCGTTAGCTTGCTGGACAGTATTAGAAATAGAGCTAATTCTAGGGAGTTAGCCACGATTAAATCTATTGACTTAGACCCTTATGGCAGAGAGCTGTTACTGGAAGCCGATGGCCCTCTAACTTACACCGGCGATTGGGACGCTTCTTCTGGGGCTTATAAACTGGTGATTCCTAATTCCCAGTTAGCTAATGGACTAATGCCGCCCCAGTTGGCTGCCAACGACCCTTTATCCTGGATACGGGTGCGCCCAGAAAACGGAAATACAGCGATTCTGATTAAGCCTGCTTCTAATATAAGTATCGGTCAAGTTCAACAGCGTAGCTCCCAAACCTTGGCCTTGGAACTACAAACTGCGGGTAGTTTGTTAAACAGACAGCGAACTTCTGAACCTTTTCCCTGGCCCAGCAGAACTAATGCGCCAACCTCTACCCGACCTTTTCCCTGGCCTAGCAGAACTAATTCCGAGCCCGTCCTCAGAAATCCTAACGGACGAATTGTAGTGGCCATAGACCCCGGGCATGGAGGTAGGGATCCAGGTGCTGTTGGTATTGGGGGGTTGCGAGAGAAGGATATTGTTATGCCTATATCCCAAGAAGTAGCGCGGCGCTTGGAAGCGGCTGGGATAGATGCAGTTTTGACTCGGAATCACGATTGGGAAGTCGATCTTCAACCCAGGGTAGATGTGGCAGAAAGGGTTGATGCTACGGTGTTTGTCAGCATCCATGCTAATGCTATCGACATGAGTCGGCCCGATGTTAATGGTATTGAGACTTATTATTATGAGACGGGAACGGGACTGGCTCGAAGTATCCACAATAGCGTCCTTCGAGCTACGGGAGGTCCAGATCGCGGCGTGAGACAGGCAAGATTTTACGTTCTCAGGAATTCTTCGATGCCGGCTGTTTTGGTGGAAGTGGGTTTTGTAACTGGTGCTGAGGATGCTCCTAAATTAGCTAATTCTGCTTACCGCAGTTTGCTGGCCGAGGCGATCGCTCGCGGCATTTTAGAATATCTCGGACGATATTAGTTGTCGCTATTGAGGTATGACCGAAAGGCAAGTCACCATTAACAATTAATTATCTAGCAATGAACGTTGAGAAAAGAAAACAAAGAATCGGTATTTTTGACAGCGGTGTGGGGGGATTAACTGTATTAAGGGAGTTATACCGACAATTACCACAGGAATCTATTCTGTATTTTGGCGATACCGCTCGCTTGCCCTACGGCACTAGGTCTGGTGCGGAAATTTTGCAGTTTGTTCGAGAAATTATTGCTTGGCTGGTAGAACAAGAAGTCAAAATGGTATTGATGGCTTGTAATACCAGTTCCGCTTTGGCTTTGGAGGTAGTTAGAAAGGAATTTGAGGTTCCGATTTTAGGTTTGATTTTGCCAGGAGCTCGTGCTGCCGTTCAAACAGGAAGGCGTATTGGTGTGATTGCTACTCCTGCTACTGCGGCGAGTAATGCTTATCGGCGGGCGATGTTAGATTTAGATTCTGCTGTTAGGGTTTGGCAGGTGGGCTGTCCTTATTTCGTACCCCTGATAGAGCAGAATCGAATTTACGATCCTTATACATTAGAGGTGGCGCGGGAATATTTGACACCATTGATACAGCAACAAATCGATACTTTGGTTTATGGATGTACCCACTATCCGCATTTAGAACCGATAATGCGTTCTTTGTTGAGCGATCGCGTTAATTTTATCGACCCTGCGCTCCATTTAGTCAAAGCTGCTGCTAAAGAGTTAGAAATTCTCGGTCTGGCTAATTTAGATAATGCTTTACCTACTCGTTTTGTAGTTAGCGGTTCTCCAGAACAGTTCGCCCATTTGTCTTTACAATGGCTTGGTTACACTCCTTATGTAGAGAAAGGTTCTTTACCAACTATTATTTCTTCTTCTTTTTCTTTAGAATCTGCTGGGGCAGCAGAATAGTAATTAACCGGGGAGCAAGTCAGTTTTGTCAAAATTCCTGCTAATGGTTAAGTTAACAAAAACGCAATTAGCAGTTAGCAAAAATCGAGATTGCAGCGTTGCCAGAGACAGCGCTGCGGGCTTTTTGATTCTCTTCATGGGTTGACATGCATCCCAGATCGAGGGTTGCTAAGAGTTTTTTAGATAAGTCGAAAGTTTTATTTTCTTCAAAATCTTTTTTCGTTGAAATTCCTAATTCTTGAGAGCATCTAATCTTTTCAAATAGCAAAACAAAATTGCAGCCTAATTATTTGACATTTAGAGACAAGCTGCAGTAGTTTTTCAAGCATTTAAGAGTTAAGTTCGATTGAGATTGAAGGCAAATAACTTTCGACTTTTAGGGAAAAGACAGAACTTTAAGATTTAGTTTGAGATTCTGCAACGCCAGAACGCCAAGAGCTTCGATTTGCCATTTTGGCAACTTTTTGGGCTGCTATCAACAGTATGTAAACTGTCAATATATAGCCTCCGGCTAGCATGGGAATCATAAAAGGGATATTGTGATAATTCATAGTCTTGTCAAATTGTGAATGAGGAGCGTTAAGAACAAAGATTGCTTAAATCCTAGAATGTTTAGCACTCAAGACTAGCTGCTAAACTGCGAATATTCTTGGTTGGAGGGCAATTTATGGGAAATACTTCTCTTCCCAGAAAATACCGATCTAGCTGCTTATTACTACCAAAATTTTTTGGCAGTTTCGCTTACTAAGAGCGCTAATTGGTCTAACTACTATTTGCCACCCCACTCCCTCAAGTTCAACTGTGGAGTAAGGAGCTCTCGCAAATTTTTTCTATTCTTCTCTCTTGGCTCGATCGCTTTATAATGCTCGATCCCCAATGAGAAGTTTGAGCCGTGCGGCGAGCCCCTGGATAGAGCGATTCAGGTTCGTTGACCCTCTACCTGCTACACTTGAGTGCCTTAATTCCTAGATTTATTGCAATCCTTAATTATTAAGTTAACACAATAATCTCGTTTTAGATCCAGTTTTTCTTAAAAAACTTAACAATTAGATACAGTTGCCGATAGCTGTTAATTTTAGATTTTAGATTTAGCTGGCCATGTAGGCGGATTTAAGATTTTTTGATTTTTAATTAACAAATTTTTCCTTTTCTAGAGGAGAAGATTGGCTTAGAATTAAGATATAATTATGTAAAATTTTGTTAACTTACTGGCTGAGTCGGCTAATCCATGACTTCTAGCACTCTCCTATTTTCCCCGGTTGAAGCAGACCTGCAACTGCTCAGTGACAATTTGAAAAAGCTGGTGGGGGCCCGCCACCCGATCCTGTATGCGGCTGCAGAACACCTATTCAGCGCCCAGGGGAAACGGGTGAGGCCTGCAATTGTCCTGTTAATTTCCAGGGCACTGGCTGAAATAACAGAGCCGAAACAAGAAATAACCCCCAAACATCGGCGACTGGCTGAAATAACAGAAATGATTCATACGGCCAGCCTAGTCCACGATGATGTCGTGGATGAATCAGAAATCAGGCGAGGCGTACCTACTGTCCATAGTTTGTTTAATAACCGGATAGCAGTATTGGCAGGGGATTTTCTTTTTGCTCAATCTTCTTGGTATCTGGCCAATCTTGATAACTTGCAGGTGGTGAAATTACTATCCCAGGTAATTATGGATTTGGCAGAGGGAGAAATACAGCAGGGACTTTATCAATTTGATGTGAATTTATCCCTAGATGCTTATCTGGAAAAAAGCTATTATAAAACGGCTTCTTTGATTGCCAACAGTTCTAAGGCGGCTGCGGTTCTTAGTGGGATGTCTGCTGAGATAGCGGAGAATATGTATCGCTACGGACGATGCATCGGTTTGGCATTTCAAATAGTGGATGATATTTTAGATTTTACGGGTTCTACTGAATCTTTAGGTAAACCAGCTTGTTCGGATTTAAGAAGCGGTAATTTAACGGCCCCAACTTTATTTGCTATGGAAGAAAAGCCTCATTTGGAGGTTTTAATTGAAAGAGAGTTTGGGAAGGAAGGGGATATCGAAGAGGCGATCGCTTTGATTAAAGAAACTAAAGCTATAGAAAGAACTCGGGAGTTAGCTGCTGCCCAAGCTAAAAAAGCTGCGGAACATTTAAAATGTTTGCCTGCTTGCGATTCTAGGGAAGCTTTAATTAACCTTGCTGACTATGTTTTAAGTCGGCTGTATTAAAGATTAGTTAATAATAGGTAATGGGTGCATCTGAATTTGGATAGCTAATAGCGATCGCCAGATGCACCCAATTTTTATGAAAGCTTAAGAATTAACAATTAACCGAAAGCGATCGCCGTGTGGTTGGCTTAAAAAAGAAGTAGTTGGTTAAACTCAAGCAAGATTGGGAGGAAATTTGTTAGACTTACGTTCGGGGGATGACTGATACTGTTCTAAATAAGTCCCAATTAATTTTTGGACATCTTCCCGTTTAACTTCTGTAGCTGCTGCTAAATCGCCGGGTGTTTCAAAGAACAAAAGACTCTCAAGAGGTGCAAGAGCTACCATTTGAAATAAGATGTGAACGACAGGAACGGGTACAGCTACCAAATTAGCTTCAGTGGTGGAAGATGTAGCATCTTTAAGAGTAGGAAAAGCGTAAACTACCCGTTTTTCCAGATTGGGTCGATCGCGATGGCTCAAAGTAGTCATCACCCAATTTTCATCCAGGGTTTGCCAAACAAAATATTGAGGATGTTGTAACTGTTCGGCTAGCAACTTCAAAGCCGGGGCGATCGCCTCGACAATTTGTGGCGTGTTTCCATCTTGAGGAGCGTTATCGATGAGTGTTTGGATTTGTTGGTCTAAATTCATATTTCAGTATTTAATTGTCAATTGTTAATTGTTAATTGTCAATTGTTAATTGAGATTTTCTAATAATTGCAGAATCAACTACGAACGGGGTGTATTGCTAATGTAACAGTTCTTATAGTTGAAAAAAATGATGGCGGAAGTCTGCCAAATGGAAAAACCAATTTATCGGCTACTCTTAGAAGAATTACAAGAATCGACTCGTGCTTCGGAGTCAAATTGTGCGGAAGTAGCAGAAAGAATCGAAGAAGAAGTAAACCGAATTTGCACTGAAAGCAAGCGAATTCAAGCCTCGGGGGAAGTAGAAAAATGGGCCATAAGTTTGGCTACTCATCGCCTGCGGCAATGTCTTAATTATTATAAGCGGGGCTCCAAACAGGGGCGGCAGGAACTGCACAGCACCCTGAGTTCGATTATCTACAGGTATATCAGCCCTTCGCAAAAGGGCGCGAGCTATCAAGCAAGAGTAAACCTAATCGAGGATTTTCTCCAACAATTTTACCTGGAATCTTTAAATGCCTTTCGGCGGGAAACGGAATTGCCTCCCACCTACAGTCCGCAGACTAGATTAGAACTAGCGGAATACATGGCCTTTACGGAGAGATATGGGAAACGAAGGATTCCTTTACCGGGGGGTCGCAGCCAGCAGCTTATCGTGTTGCGGGCCCAAACCTTTTCCCAACAACAGCCGAAGGAAAATGCTGTAGATATGGACCAAGCGGCGGAGGGGACTGCCAACGACTCGGATGGAACTTGGGGCGATAGTTCGTTGCATCAGGTACGGGATGCGATGGTGGCAAACGATAATACTAACGATTCAGATTCTCTACGGGAGACGGTAGTTTCTGAATTAATGGACTATTTAAGGGAAAAGAAACAAGAAGACTGCGCCGATTATTTTGCCTTGCGCTTGAAAGATTTATCCACTGGCGAAATAGAGGCATTTTTGGGTTTGACTCCGAGGCAGCGGGATTATTTACAACAGCGTTTCAAATATCATTTGCTGAAATTTGCTCTGGGACATCGGTGGGAGTTGGTTCATCAATGGTTGGAGGCGGATTTGGAACGCAATTTAGGGTTAACTCCTTCCCAGTGGGAAATATTTCTGGAGAACATTAGCTCCGAGCAAGAGACTCTGTTAAATTTAAAGCAAGAGGGAAACAGCGACGAAGCGATCGCTCAAACTCTGAACATGAAAGCATCCCAGGTTAAAAAAGAATGGTATAAACTACTGGAGAATGCTTGGAATATAAGAAATAGTTCTAGTTCCGGAATGGGAGCATCTACTGATGAATAACGAAACGAATAAAGACGCGGAAGCTTTTGAACCTTGGTTCTTAAATTGGCTGTTGCCAGAAGAATTTTCCGAGTCAACAAACGGGGAGGAAGATGAAAATTTCGACCCCCCGATAGACACTAATAATTTGAGTATGGAACTAGAGTTAGACTCGATAGATCCGCTGGAATTAGAGGATATTGATTTTTTGTGCGAAGAAAACGAACTACTCGCGCTAGGAGAAAGACCCATGATAGAAAATCGCGTTCAGACTTTATTAAAAGAGCGATTCAAGATGAATATGGAAAACGAACAGAAATTACCTTTGTTTCCTTGGGAATCGGAGAAAATTCCTGAGTATTCAGAGGTCAAATCGTCAAGATTGGTTCCCAGCAAACATACCTGGACGGCACAAATGCAGAATCTCCGCTGGGGACAATTATCTATTCCGACGACGGAAAATATTTTTGCTCAATTGCTGGATTCTTGTCAGAATTTAGTTTTATCCCACCTCCAAGATGGGGCAAAAATGGTTAGGGCGGTGGATGCTTTATTTCCAGGTCAGTCTCAGTTACTCAACGATATGAGCAATCGAGTTTTACTGGGGGCAACGCGGGATAGTTTAGCTCCAGGTCTTATTCCTAAAAATTACGAAGAGGCTAATTCTTACCAACAAATGCTTTTGTCGTTGTTGGCGGCTAAGGATATTATTAACAGTTTGACGATTAGTTGTAGGCCAAACGAGCTTACTGTGCCCCGTCGGTGGGAAACTGCTATGGGGACTATGATTCTGGAGGCTGAATATCGAGTGCCTGAAACTGAGTCCGATCGCTGTTTGAGAATAAAGGCGATAATGCCTGCCGCCGGGAAGTTGCAGCTTAAAGGGACGGAAAAGGTGGTCAGCCAACAACGCACGGAGAAAGGTGTTTTGGAGGTACAATTATTAAATCCTCAACCGGACCAAACTTACGAGTTAAATGTAGGGTTCCAGAATTGTTCTGTCAAACCTCTAAGGTTTGCTGTTTGTATTAAACACAGTTAAGAAACGATTAGGAAATTCTGGTTGGGGGTTGTCTTTTCTTTGACTTCCAAATAACAACCATGTCTGTTTCATCAGGGCAATTAGAACGCATACCAATATTAGGACCGATTTGGCGACAAATTCAAAATTCCCCCAAACCAGTCCCAGAAGATTCTATTTTACTGCGGGTGATGGTGCAGGGGTTGGCGATCGTCGGTATTATCGCTATCGATGTCGCTGCCGGGGTGGCTACGGATGAAGTAGCTCTTAGTGTCTGGGCAGTTCCTCTCAGTATTGTTGGTGCTACTTGGAGTTGGTACGGTCGCTACCGGCGTAATGTAGCTGTGAAATTTTGCATAGCTATCGGAATGCTCCTAGCTTTGGCGTCTTTTTTGGGACAGCTAGTGGTGGAGTTGAGCGATACTCGGTTAGTGTTAGCAGAACTATTGATACAACTTCAAGTTTTGCACAGTTTCGATTTACCCAGACGTAAGGATTTGGGTTATACGATGGTTATAGGTTTGATTTTGTTGGGGGTGGCGGCTACTCTCAGTCAAACTTTGAGCTTTGGACCGGTGTTGCTGGTGTTTGTGGCGATCGCTATCCCCGCTCTTATCTTAGATTATCGCTCTCGCTTGGAACTTGGGAACGGGCAAGATGTCCGTTCTACGGTCAAAAAGAAGAAGAGTAATTTCTCTTTACTACTTACTTCTACTTTATCGCCCAAACGATTTGCCTTCCTCTTGCTAGTAATTCTAGGACTGGGGTTGGCAATTTTTGCTTTTTTACCCCGTTTGCCGGGCTATCAATTGCGTACTTTTCCGGTGAGCGCCCCCCTAAATTTTGAGGCGGAACAGTTCGACGGTCGCAATATCACTAATCCGGGTTATGTAGGTAGAGGTAACGAGGATGGCGATGGCGATGGTTTGGGGGAAGGCACTAATATAGAATCCGGCGCGGGCACGATGGATTCTACTTATTATTATGGTTTTAATACGAAAATCAATCAAAATCTGCGGGGGGAACTGACTCCCCAGGTGGTGATGCGGGTGCGATCGCAGGCGGAGGGTTTCTGGCGGGTGTTGGCTTTCGACCGCTATACGGGGCAAGGTTGGGAAATTTCCCGCAACGATAGTACTCAGACTATAAACCGTCCTCGTTGGTCTTATCAATTTTATCTGCCGGCTATCGGTTTGAACGGTCCGAAACGGGAGGTAATCCAAACCTACACTATAGTTTCGATGTTGCCGAATTTGATTCCGGCAATGTACAAACCGGAGCATATTTATTTCCCTACGGAACAAATAGCCCTAGACCCGGACGGTAATTTACGATCGCCCCTAGAATTGCGGGAGGGTTTGACTTATACGGTTATCTCGGAGGTTCCCTATCGCGATCGCAGTCTTTTAAGTGAAGCGGGTACTAATTACTCGAAAAACGTCTCCAATTACTATTTGCAAGTACCTCCAGAAATAGAGGCTAAAGTTAGGGCAAAAACTGAGGAAATTCTAGCACTAAATACTCAAGTCGCCCAGAACAAAAAAGCTCTGGATAATCCTTACGAAATAGCTCTTTATTTGGCGCAATATTTGAAGCAAAATCCCAATTATAAATTGCAACAAGCACCGCCATTTTTGGAGGATGACGAGGATTTAGTCGAGGCGTTTTTATTCGGTTATAGAAATACTCAAGACGGGGAAACAATTACTGGCGGTTATGGGGACCACTTCTCTACGGTTTTAACTATCATGCTGCGTTCTATCGGCATTCCTGCGCGGTTAGTGGCGGGGTATCAACCGGGAGATTTTAATCCGTTTACGGGTTTGTATGTGGTGGAAAATACCGATGCTTATGCCATGACTGAGGTTTATTTTCCCGAGTATGGTTGGTTTGCTTTTAATCCAATTCCGGGAATGCCTTTAATTCCTCCTTCTATTGAGGAAAATCAAACTTTTACTGCCCTTAAAGCTTTTTGGAATTGGGTGGCGGGTTGGTTGCCTTCTCCAGTAACGGGGTTTTTGGAAAGAGTTGTTGGGGCGATTTTTAGTTGGTTGGGAGGGGTAATTAGTTGGTTGTTTGCTCTATTTTCTCGCGGTTGGGCGGGATTTTTTAGCGGTTTAATTTTGCTGACTGTTTTTAGTTTTGGTTGTTGGGTGTTGTATCGGTTGTGGCAGGGGTGGCGATATCGGCGACGGTTGGCGAAGTTGCCGCCGATGGAGAGTTTGTATCGGCAAATGTTGGATTTTCTGGCGGTTAAGGGTTGGAAAAAGAGGCGATCGCAAACTCCTTTCGAGTATGCCAGGGCGATGCGGGAGGTTTATGGTAGCGAGGCAGAGGCGATCGCTCGAATTTCCCAAGCTTATGTGAGTTGGCGTTATGGGGGAAAGACGGTTAATTTGACAGAGTTACAGGAGTTGTTGCATAATTTGAAGCGTAATAAGAGAAAAAGTTCGTAGTAACGACTTTAGTCGTAGTTCGTAGTAATTAGATAGGTTAGCAGCGGATTTTGTTCGATCCCCCCCCGCCCCCCGATGCATTGGGGGGAGCCAGAGGAAAAGTTTTGAAAAGTCTGTAGCGGATGGGTTTTCTCAATTAATTATTAATTGTTAATTGAAACTGTAGGGGCAAGTGCATTGGGGCGATAACTGTTAATAAAAAGCATAAATGTTGATGTCCGAATGCTTTGCCCCGGCCCCAGGTTAAATATCAATTAACAATTGGGTTGTTGGTGGGTTAAAATTAATCGATTGTTTTTTTCAATCCTGTAGGGGCAAGTGCATTGGGGCAATAACATTTGATAAAAAGCATAAATGTTGATGTCCGAATGCTTTGCCCCGGCCCCACGTTAAATCTGCAAAAACGCCCAACCAACAATTTTTAAATTGGGATTTTTTTGGGGAAATTGAGAACATTTTAATAACAGAAAATTTGACGGTGGGAGGCATCCGCATTCGGAAAGATAACTTAACGATTTTTCCAATAATTAATCGCCCGAATGCGGATGCCCTTACAGATTTTTAATTAAATTAAACGAAAACCCCAACCAACAAACCATCCCAAACCAATCTGTAGGGGCCATAGCATTCGGGGGATAACTGCGGACAAAAAGCATAAATGTTGATGTCCGAATGGGGATGTCCCGGCCCCGCGTTTAATTCACCACCAGCCCAGGGGAATTAAAGAGATAATTTGGGTGGGTCTCGGTTAGTTTTATCCGGTTTGATGCTATTCTTATAGTTAGGGCAAGCTGTGCAAACTCGAAAACCATTACACCTATTACCAACCCTTCCAACAACTTTTATTTTACCTTTATTCACTACTACCCTAAGTAATTTCACTGAAAAAAATCTAAAATCTAAAATCTATTTTTTTCAAAACTACTATTGCGCAAGAGTAAATTTACCTAGAGGAGGTAAAAATGCCTAGAGAATATGTTGGAACTTCAAAAGCGGCGAATAAACTAGGAATATCCACCCCCAGACTGAGAAAGTTGCTCTCCGAAGGCCGAGTAAAGGGGGCCTACAAGGGGAAATATTTCTGGAGGATTCCTCTATTTAATGAGATGCCGAAAATTATTGAGGCGAAGCGAGGCCCCAAAGGTCTGTGGTATCGAAGCGAGCGCAAGTCAAAAAGAAACATCTATATTAATAAGGACCAGATAAGAAAGAACAGTCAAGTGTTGGCCGAACTCCGCGAACCGGTCATTGTGGTGGAACAGGGGAAACGGAAGGAATACGGCTACGAAGTAGAAATCGCCGGCCCGTGTCGAGTGGTTTACAGTCCCGACCGGGCGCTGCATGGGGAAAACAGAACTAATCCGGTGGTTTGGATAGAGACGGACAGCCAAATAAAATTTCTGGATGTTAACGAGGAACCGCATAAGTGCCGATTGCCCTATCAACATTTACCGACGGCGAAGAAAAAACCGATGCGTCGGGGGTTTGGGTAATTAATAATTAACAATTAACGATTAATAATTGGGGTTGTTGGTGGATTAACAAGGTTGTTTGAGGACTGGGGGTTTCTTAAAATCCCCAGTCACCAACCCACGCCAGAAACCGGGTTTTGCAGAAATTACCTGGTTTCTTAAAATCCTCTGTCACTAAACAACCTTGTTTGCTCGCCAACAACCCATCCGCTGGCAGCCAAACTTCGTTACCCACCAGAAACCGAGAATATGTGAAAAACCCGGTTTCTGTATCGGGGGACGGGGGGGAGCCTTCAAAATCCGCTGCCAACCGACCAAATCGCATACCACAGGTTCGACCAAAACCCCAAAAACTTCCAATAAATTTAACAATTGTGCAATAAAATTTTGCACGAACCCCCTTGACAAACCCACCCCAACTAGAAGATAATTGAGGTGCGGTATGTCAGAACTTGCGGAGGGGCTGGCTATGGGTCAAAATACTAGCAACCAAAATCTATTACTGGGAGCAGTTTTAGGAATTGTTCTCGTGGCGGGAGTGCCAGAAGGAGTATTAGCTCAAAGTTCTTCTGTGGTAGTAGCGCAGTCTGCGGAGTTGGAGGAAGCGGAACGGCTGATGGAGCGAGTAGCAGAACTTGAGGAGCAAGGTAAGTATGGAGAAGCGACTCCTTTAGCAGAAAAAGCGCTAGCTATTAGAGAGAAAGAACTAGGACCGGACCATCCAGATGTCGCTGAAAGCCTCAACAGTCTGGCAGAACTGTACTTAAACCAAGGGAACTTGGTGGAAGCTGAACCCCTGTTGCAACGGTCTCTAGCTATTAGAGAAAAAGTATTAAGACCGGACCATCCAGATGCCGCCGAAAGCCTCAGCAACCTGGCTACTCTGTACTATTTCCAAGGGAACTACGCCGAGGCCGAACCCCTGTATATGCGGTCTCTGGCAATTAAAGAAAAAGCATTAGGACCGGACCATCCAGATGTCGCCATCGGCCTCAACAACTTGGCATTACTGTACTCAGACCAAGGCAACTACGCCGAAGCCGAACCTTTGTTGCAACGGGCACTGGCTATCTGGGAGAAAGCATTAGGACCGGACCATCCATTAGTCGCCGCCTGCCTCAACAACCTGGCGGGGCTGTACGATACCCAGGGCAACTACGCCGAAGCCGAACCCCTGTACATACGGGCACTGGCTATTAGAGAAAAAGTATTAAGACCGGACCATCCAGATGTCGCCGAAAGCCTCAACAACCTGGCTACTCTGTACTATGAGCAAGGCAAGTACGTCGAAGCCGAACCTTTGTTGCAACGGGCACTGGCTATCTGGGAGAAAGCATTAGGACCGGACCATCCATTAGTCGCCGCCTGCCTCAACAACCTGGCGGGGCTGTACGATACCCAGGGCAACTACGCCGAAGCCGAACCCCTGTACATACGGGCACTGGCTATCTGGGAGAAAGCATTAGGACCGGACCATCCAAATGTTGCCCAAAGCCTCAGTAACCTGGCATTACTGTACGAAGCCCAAGGCAAGTACGTCGAAGCCGAACCCCTGCTGCAACGGTCTCTGGCAATTTTAGAGAAAGCATTAGGACAGGACCACCTGTTAGTCGCTACCAGCCTCAACAACCTGGCGGGGCTGTACGATACCCAGGGCAAATATGCCGAAGCCGAACCCTTGTTGCAACGGTCTCTGGCAATAGTAGAAAAAGCATTAGGATCGGATCGTCCTGTAGTTGCCGTCAGCCTCAACAATCTGGCTGCGCTGTACAAAACCCAAGGCAAATATGCCGAAGCCGAACCCTTGTATATGCGGTCTCTGGCAATTAAAGAAA
>CAZSTZ010000048.1:0-7420 GCA_964609515.1 uncultured bacterium
GTTTTATTAGTATTTGAGCGTTTTAGATATAAAATTAACAATTTGTTACAAGTCTTGAATCTCCTGCGGTGGCAGCAGAGCGATAAAGAAAAGACGTTTATTTTTGTCCATAAGATTAAAAGTTGCAAATGCCTTGGTTTGTGAAAATAGAAAAAGGAATCGTCGAAAAGTCCACTTTTGACCGATACGTTCCCGCCCACAGGGCCTACGTCCGCGACTTAATCGCCAAAGGACATCAAGCTAAAACCGGTTATTGGGCCAAAAACCCCGGCGGGATGTTGTTATTCGAGGCCCCATCGATGGAAGAGGCCGAAAAAATTGTGGCCGAAGACCCTCTGATTAAAAATAATTGCGTTACTTACGAAATTTATCAGTGGTGCGTTGTCGAATCATAAAAACTATGTTATAGTGAAAAGCGAGCTGGACCCATGCGATTGTAACGCCCGAATCTTGTCAGGACCGGAAGGTAGCAGCAATAAGGGATGCTTGCAATAGGCGTGGACTCCGGCTCACCCATTTTTGACTATTTTTTATTTGTTTTTTATTTGGCATTTTTGGCAGGACTCAAGCCAAGAACAAGATTTAATGGAGCTTTGATAAATATGGCTGGTTTAGGAGATATTGTCCAAAAAGCAGTTTATCTGGGCGTGGGGTTAGCTTCTTTTGCAGGGGAAAAAGCCAGCAGTAAGTTAGCAGAGTTACGCACCGAAAGCCAAAAACTGGCAGACGAACTGGTGAAACGGGGCGAGATGAGTACGGAAGAAGCCCGCCGGTTTGTAGAAGATATGATGAATCAGGCCCAAGGACAAATTAACAATACTGCGTCCCAATCTTCTAAGGATAAACCCGGTCCCCCTCGTCGAATAGAAATTTTAGAAGTTTTGTCCAATTCTGATTCAGAAGAAGAAGAGAGTTCCGAAAGTTCCTCTGGAAAAGATCCCGAGGTGGATAACTTGCGCCAAGAAGTGCAGAAGCTACAAGAAGAACTCCAAAACCTACAGCGAGATGAGAGTTAAGGGTGCTAAGATATAATTAAGTTTTTGTCAAGTGTAAGCTGAGAAGTTTACAAGTTTCATGGAAGATTTACCAAAAAATTTTTTTGAGGCACTGGAAGCAGCGGTTTCTGAGGTAGAAAAGTTCTTTGTTGACGTGACGGAAGAGTTTGCAGAAATGCTGGACGAAATAGGCAAGCTTTCTTATGAAATAACAGAAGAACTGGCCAATGATTTTATTGCTGAAATAGAAGAGTGTTTGAACGATTTTGCCGATGGGCCCGTAACTGAAATTCATTATGAGATAGAAGAGCTAGATCTACAAAGAGAAAGAGGCATAGATTCTTTTATAGGCGGTTATGTAGAACCTACTGCCGAGCAACATCCAGCTTGTCGCGGTTGTCAAAATTACCACGGCGAAATTCATGGGGGGAATTTATTAGTTTGCGGTATGCACCCTTATGGGGTCGAAGATGAATCTTGCCCCGACTGGGAAGGTTATAGCAGCAGTTTTGATTAAAATTTAGCTTTTAACTTACTTTAAAACCCTCTTCTCTTACTATTTGCAGAAGGGGGTTTTTTATTTTAATACGAGTATAGCAATCCGTGCAGGGGTTATGATAAATAGCGGGCCAGAAACCCAGAAACCCGGTAACTTCGGCGAAACCGGGTTTCTTAGATATCGTAAATGATTTAGGATTGCTATATGAGTACGAACATTCCAGAAACAGGAAAACTCTACGTTGTCGCCACCCCCATCGGCAACCTGGAAGACATCACCTTGCGAGCAATAAATACTTTACAAAAAGTCGATTTAATTGCCGCCGAAGATACCCGCCACACGGGGAAATTATTACAACATTTCCAAATAAAAACTCCCCAAATTAGCTATCACCAACACAACCAACAAAAACGCACTCCAGAATTAGTCGAAAAACTGCTTCAAGGAAAGGCGATCGCTCTAGTCACGGATGCCGGAATGCCGGGAATATCCGACCCCGGATACGAGTTAATCTTTTCTTGCGTCGATGCTAAGATTCTGGTAGTACCAATTCCCGGAGTAAGCGCTAGTATCGCGGCCTTAAGCGCTTCAGGACTTCCCACAAACCGCTTCATTTTTGAAGGATTTTTACCCGCCAAAGGTAAGGAACGAAAACAGCGTTTGGAAGCTCTGGCAAATTCATTATTAACTATAGTTTTATACGAGTCTCCCCACCATCTCAAAATTACTCTTAAAGATTTGGCAAACGTTCTGGGAGAAGAACGAAAAATTGTCCTGGCAAGAGAGCTAACTAAAATTCACGAAGAGTTCTGGCGCGGCACTATTGGCGAGGCAATTTTGGATTACGAAAATCGCGAACCAAAAGGAGAATTTACTTTAGTAATTTCTGGGGGAGAAGAGAAAGAAGTTATTTTATCCGAGAGTGCAATTAAAGCAGAATTACAAGAATTAATCGAAGGGGGAATGTCGCGATCGCAAGCCAGCAAACAACTAGCAAAAGAAACCAATTTATCCCGCCGTCAGCTTTACCAAATTGCTTTGAGTATTGGCAATGAGGAAGCCTAAAAAATCATGGCAAAAAACCCGATGATTTGTCAGCAATTAAATCGACCATATCGTTATTATTCAAAGGTTTAGAAAACAAATAACCCTGTCCGTAATGACAGCCTAAATTTTTCAGTATTAACACTTGTTCTGGTGTTTCTACTCCTTCAGCGATCGCGTTCATTCCCAGATGCAAAGCCAAATTGATAATAGTTTGTACTATTTCCAAATTCTCCCCATTTTTGCCTAACTTACTAACAAAAGAACGGTCGATTTTTAAAGTATCAATGGGGAAACTTTGCAAGCGAGTTAAAGAAGAATAGCCGGTACCAAAATCGTCCAGAGATAGCTGTACTCCCAACTCGCATAAATTATCTAACTGAGTCGTAACTAACTGGATGCTTTCCATAATTACTCCCTCAGTAATTTCTATGCGAAGATTGCTAGGAGCTAAACCCGTTTCTTCGATAATTTCTTGCACCTTTTTAACCAAATTTAACTCCACAAACTGCCTGCCCGCCACATTAACGCTCATGGTAGCTATATTACTAACTAAACCTTCCGTTTGCCAGCGTTCCATTTGTTGGCAAGCTTCCCTCAATACCCACTCGCCAATAGGCACAATTAAACCAGTTTCTTCTGCCAAAGGAATAAACCTTGCCGGCGACACTAAACCCAAGTGGGGATGCTGCCAGCGCACCAAAGCTTCAAAACCGCTAATTTGACCGGTTAACAAAGAAACAATTAATTGATAATGGAGCCTTAATTCTTCTCTTTCAATAGCCCGACGCAAGTCAGTTTCTAACTGCAACCGACCTAAAAAATTAGTTTGCATCGTACTATTAAAAATTTTATAACAAGCTTTCCCAGCTCTTTTAGCGTGATACATAGCAGTGCTGGCATCCCTGAGCAAATGTTCTGGGGAATTATAGAAAATTTCCGAACTAGATTGATTAAAAGCTATGCCGATACTGGCGCTGGTAAATACCTCTTGTTTTTCCAAGTTTTGTTTTTCCAAATTAAAGGGTAAAGTTAATTGTTCTTGAAGGCGATCGGCAATTTCTGTTACCTCAGCTAGAGCCCGCACATCTTCTATTAAAAGGGCAAATTCATCTCCACTCAAACGCGCTAGAGTATCCCTTTCTCGAATACAACTTTTGAGTCTGTCACTCAGTTGAACTAACAGTTGGTCTCCCAGTTGATGTCCGAGACTATCGTTGATAACCTTGAACCGATCTAAATCGATAAATAAGACGGCAAATAAGGCATTGGGTATTTGTCGAGCGTGAAATAAAGACTCGTGCAATTTTTCCATAAAAGCGGCACGATTAAATAGTCCAGTTAGAGAATCGTAAAAAGCGTTATGTAATAGTTTTTCTTCCGTTTGTTTGCGATCGGTAATATTTTCGACCGTACCTTCGTAATAAAGTAAATTTCCCTGACTATCCCTTACTGCCCGGCAGTTTTCTGCGACCCAAATTATGCTCCTATCTTTACAGTAAGCTTCGTATTCAAAATTAGAAACTTTATCGTGTTTTTCTAATAAGTTAATAAAGTCGCGACGGCGTTTGGGATTGACATAAAGTTGAGTTTCAATATCGACAATATTTTCGATTAGTTCTTCTGGAGAGTTGTAGCCGTAAATTCGCGCTAAAGCAGGATTTGCGCTTAGATAGCGACCGTCAATGGTGCTTTGGAAAATACCTTCGATCGCATTTTCAAAGATACCTCGATATTTTTCTTCTGCTTCCTTCAAAGCTATTTCAGAGCTTCGACTTTCTGTAATATCTCGAAAATACCACATTCTCCCATAATATTTACCCATTGAAGAAATTACCGGTCCCGAATAACAATCAAAAATTCTTCCATCTTTTAAATAAACTTCATCCCGCCTTTGTTCTCCAGGATTTCGATAAATATTTTCGACTATATTTCTAAAATCTTGAGGGTTTTTTAGTTTTGCCAAAATAAATGTCAGGAGTTTTTTATCGTAGCGGTAATTAAGAACTTTATCGGGAATTTGCCACAAGTCAATTAAACGGTGATTGTAGGAAGCTATCTGTCGATTTTCGTCAACGTGCAAAATACCGTCAATGCCAGCTTCTTGTCCTGCTTTTAATAAAGAATTAGTGCGTCTGAGTTCGTTTTCTGTCTGCTGTCTTTCGATGGCGATGCTTGCTAAATTAGTAGCTATTTCTATTAATTGTTGTTCTTTGGAACTGGGATTTCGAGGTTGAGAATAATAGATAGCAAAAGCACCCAAAACCCAACCTTCCGACCCAAAAATAGGACTTAACCAACTACCTTGGAGTCCGTTACTCAAGGCTAAATCTCGATAGTTTTCCCAGAGAGGTTCCTTAGCAATATCGGCAGCTATTACCGTTTGGCGATCGCTAATAACTTTACTAAAAGCCCCGGCATAATTATTAATTTTTAAATTATTAATTCCTCGAACGTAATTGGAGGGAATATTAGGCGCTGCCGCAACTTTTAAGCGTTCTTTTTCGGTATCTACTAGCATAATCGAAGCAAACATTCCAGTAGATCGTTCTTCAATCAATTGAATCAAGACATTTAAAGTATGAGACAAAGGAGCGCCAAGAGCTATTAATTCGAGAATATATTTTTGACTGTCTAATAGCTGTTCTAAATATTTGCGTTCGCTAACATCAACCATGATTCCTCGAAGAAAAAGAGGTCGATTTTCCTCATCTGCGACCACCGCTGTTTTATCTTCTATCCAAACAACTTTCCCCCTTCGAGTTACCAAACGATACTCCGATTCTAGATTGCTATTAACAGGCGATATGCCCGTTCTACAGTCTTTTTCTCTATCTTCTGGATGCAAACATTCAAACCATAAATGAGGATTAGCTAATAATTGGTTTTGGGAGTAGCCGACCAGGTTTTCGATGTGGGGACTAACATAAACAAAAGAACTTCTGTTATCCAAGGGAGCAATATAAGTAACTCTCGTGTCGCCCGTTCTACCTGCTGGAATTTCCTGTTGAAGCGAAGGTAATATTTCCCTTGGAGATTGATGTCCGTTATGTATTGACTGAATTTTGTTATTAGCTTGTGTTTGGGTAAGCTCTCGAATAACCAAAATAAGATTTTCTGAAGTACGAGCGATCGCCCGCCCTTCAAACTTCCTACTCTCACCCTCCAGCAGTAACTCATATTCAAACTGCGAAATATCACCTCCAACCAAAGCCTCTTTTATCTGCTCTATGAAAACTCCAGCAACTTCTTCTGGCAAGACTTCATCTAATTTTTTCCCAAACAAATCTTCCGAGGAAGCAATTCCACAGTCTAAAGGCGTACCATCTGGGGTAAGTCGCAATATCAAATCGGGTATGAGTTCCATCGACATTGACTGGAATAGATGATTTTTCCTGGCAGTTTCTTCTTGCATTGTAGTGACTTTTTCAAGTTCTGGTTTTTTGGGATAATTAAAATCAACTTCCAGTCGAAGAGGGAAGATCGCCGGTCAAGAAACCCTTTCAGAAACCAGGTTTTTTGAAAAAACCTGGTTTCTTGACCTATACGCCCTTAAACTTAAAATAACAACAATCGCCCATTACCGATTAACAATTTGTGAACGCAGATACTATCTTAAAAAAGTTTGAACGTTTCGGGGTAAACCTGGGACTAGAACGCATCTCGGCCCTATTAGAAAACTTAGGCAACCCCCACCAACAACTAAACGTTATTCATGTAGCGGGAACCAACGGCAAAGGTTCCGTTTGTGCTTACCTATCTTCGATCTTAACCGCTGCTGGCTATCGCACGGGGCGCTTTATTTCTCCTCATTTAATAGATTGGACCGAACGCATCTATCTTAACGAGCAACCAATCTCCCCAACGGCCTTCGAGGAGTTATTGCTGGAAGTCGATGCCGCCATCAAACCCGATGGCCCCACTCCCACTCAGTTTGAAATCATCACGGCGGCAGCTTGGCTATATTTTGCCCGACAAAAGGTTGATGTGGCAGTGATGGAAGTAGGATTGGGTGGACGTTTGGATGCTACCAATGTTTGCGATAAACCGTTGGTGGCGATTATTACTTCTATTAGTCGGGAACATTGGCAGCGACTGGGGCCGACTTTGGCCGATATTGCCGGAGAAAAGGCGGGCATCCTCAAATCTGCTTCTCCGGCAGTCGTCGGCAAACTCCCACCAGAAGCGCGGGAAGTTGTAGAAAAACGAATTGCTTCTCTGGGATGTCCGGCAGTTTGGGTCGAACCCGCTTGTCCTATTAGTTCTCCCCCCGGTGAGTCTTTGGGTTGGGCTTCTTTGGTATCTCAGAAACCAGGTTTTTTGAAAAAACCTGGTTTCTCGACCAACTCTCTAGAATATCCCCTGCCAATGCTTGGAGAAGTGCAGTTGCTCAATTCGGCCATCGCCATCGCCGCCATTGAAGTTCTCCAACAACAAGGTTGGTCTATTTCTACCGAAGCGATCCAACGAGGCATGGCCGAGACGAAATGGCCCGGACGGTTGCAGTGGATTACCTGGCAAGGTCGCCGCCTGTTAATTGATGGTGCCCACAACCCCGCCGCTGCCGGAGTTTTGCGTCAATATATCGATTCTCTGAATGTGGAGTCTGTAACTTGGGTGATGGGGATGCTTTCGACTAAGGACCATGCCGATGTTTTCCGGGAACTGTTGCGAGGGGGCGATCGCCTCTATCTCGTTCCCGTGCCCGACCACAGTTCGGCCATTCCTGAAGAACTAGGAGCGATCGCTCAGGATATCTGTCCCAATTTAGAATCCGTCCTGACTTATTCCGATTTATTTGCCGCTTTGGAAGGGGTAGTTAAAGGGGAGGAAAATTTAATCGTTTTGTGCGGTTCTCTCTATTTAATCGGTCATTTTTTCC
>CAZSTZ010000048.1:7520-32309 GCA_964609515.1 uncultured bacterium
CTTTTGCCAAATCCAGATATTTTTCTATAGTTAACAAAACCTTAGTCATCTCTGGGGGTTTAGTAACAAATTCAGAACTGCCTAACAACTTAGCCCGGATTTTATCTACCAGTCCGTCCCTGCCCGTTAAAATAACTATTGGAGTATCTTTTAACTTAGGAATGCGGCGAATTTGAGCGCAGAGTTCGTATCCGTTAATTATCGGCATATCTACGTCGAGAAAGATGATATCTGGTTCTCGTTCTATTAAGGTTGACAAGGCTAAAATTGACTTTTGAATGCCGACAAATTCATAACCAGCTTTGGTAATAATTTTTTTCATTACCTTGAGTATCAACGGGCAATCATCGACACAAGCGATTAAGGGATTATTAGCAGAAATCTCTACGCTTTTTTTACCTTGAACTTCGGTTTTACTTGCCTGTTTTTCTTGGAGATTTACCTTGGGCGAGTCTGTTATTCCTACTGAAATATCTTCTACTTCTACTAATTCAATGATTTCTTGCTTGACATAAGCCATTAAAGACCGCGTTAATTTGGATAAATCTTGCTTGAGATAAACTGCCAAATCTCGCAACGTTTTTTCTTTGCTAAGAACAGAAGTAATTCTTTCGTAAACTAGAGATGATGTTTGATTTTTGAGTTTTTCGGGTTGCTTAATCAGGGGGGCTAAATTAGGAGAATAATTTACCAAATCTGCCCGACACCAAACATCCCAGTAAGGCTTTACCTGTTCTAAAGCTTCGTACAAACTCAGGGTAGTTAGGGGTTTTTCCATCTCTCCCAAAAGCAGGTGTGGTTGAGAATTAATCCGCAGTTCGCCGTGGTTATCTTCTTGAATTAAATCGAATAAAACTTCGATTAACGTACTTTCAATTAAAGCTAAGGCTCGATCTATACTAATTTGCTCCCGCTGCCGGAAGATAACTAGAATATAATACTGCCAGCTATGACAAACATCAGTAGTTAGGAAGGTAGGAATTTCTTCAGATAAATCGGAACAGAATAGTTGCAAATGGCGACGCCATCTTCGCCAAGAATGCATTCCTCCTTCTGCCCAAACTAAACGACCGCTTTCAAAATATAATTTCCATTCTTGTTCTTTGGAATTGACGATTTTTAGCTGCCCGCTAAATTGTTTCGGAGTCAAATACACCAGGTAATTGATAAATCGGGCTATTCTGGTTTTTTGTTGAGTTGGCATCCCTATTCTCCAGTGAAGTTCTGCAGTTAAATGTAAGTTACTTATTAAGTTATTGTCTCATCTTTACTGGAGTTGGATGATTTTTTGACTCCTCTGTTTAACCTGCCGCTGCCATTAACTCCCCTGCTACTTGCTGCAGTCTGGTGGGGGCCTCAGGTGTCTGTAAATGTTTCGAGATCGCCCCCAATACCTTTGCCTCCTCTATTGGTTTATTAACAAAGTCGGAGCATCCGGCAAATTGGGCCCGGACTCGATCTACGATTCCATCTTTTCCCGACAAAATGACTATTGGGGTATCTTTAAATTGAGAAGCTCGTCGCAGTTGGGCGCAAATTTCGTAGCCGTTGGCGATGGGCATTACTAAGTCCAGAAAGATTAAATCTGGTTTCTTTTGTAGCAAAGTAGGTAATGCTCGCATTGCTTCGGAAATTCCTACATATTCGCAGCCATTTTTGGTGAGGATTTTCTCCATTACTTTACCAATTATCGGACAATCATCCACGCAGGCTATTACGGGACGACTTTCTTCTCTTACCAGATTATTTCCTGTTTTTAGAGCGGGTAAATTTTCTCTGGGATTTTCTGGTTGCTGTCTGCTAACTCCTGCCAGATTCCCAGGATAAATCCCCGGGCGATCGCCTACTTCTACTAACTCGAATATTCCTTGTCCTGCATAAGTTTTTAAAGCTTGAGTTAGCTTTAATAAATCTTGCTTCAAATAAACTGCTAAATCTCTCAAAGTCAGTTTTTTACTCGTAGCTGCTTTTAGCTTTTGACATACCGCTTGCGAGGTTAATTTCTCTAGTTTTTCGCCTTGCTTTAATACTGGGGCTAAGTTGGGCGAATAATTTTTTAACCCTGCTTTACACCAGCTTTCCCACTGAGGCTTTAGCTGTTCTAAAGCTTTGTACAAACTTAAATTTGTTAGGGGGTTTTGAAAATCTCCCCCATACTCAGCAGCTACGGCTTTTATTTCTAAAGACTCTTGGCAATCTTCTTGGATTAAATCGAACAAGACTTCTATTAAAGTGCTGTTAATAATAGCAATGGCCTGTTCGATTGTTATTAACTTTCGCTTCCACAAAATTACCAGAATATGATACTGCCAGCTTTCGCACTCATCCCCTTTTCTAAATCTGAGATTGTCTGGCATAATCTGGGGACAAAATTGACTTAAGTGCCGCCGCCATCTACGCCAAGGTTGCGGTCCTCCCTCTGCCCAAATTAGCCTGCTATCCTCAAAATAGAGCTGCCATTTTTCTCCTTTTAAGTTGTTAAACTCTAACCTGCCGCTAAATTGTCCTGGAGTTAAAGTAACGAGATGATTGATAAATTTTACGGCGGTCGGTTGTTTTTTGTTTAACATGATTTTTGCTCCATGCTGGTTGTTTAATTAGATGGAGGGTGAGTCTATTATTACTCCCCCTTTTTTCTCAGTTTCTTTTTCTTAATTATTTTTTAATATCGAAGCTTCTTTCGCTTCTTTGATTATTATTGTGGGAGATTTTTTCTGTTTCTACATCCGCCATTTTGGGGATTTTGTTCAATTATTGCCATCGAAAACAGCGTTTGACTGCGATCGCGATCGCTTTTTTTCTAAAAATTTTGTTAAGAAATATTCCTTGGGGATTGTTATCTTAAAATTTCCAATTAGATTGTTTTCTTTAATACAAATTATCAGTTTTCTTTCTCTGGCCATCTCCTCGATCGCCAATCCCAAGAAACCCGGTTTTTTCAACAATACCTTCGCCATTTTTTGAGCGATGTTGCATGCCGCGCAGCGGATCGCCTTCGCGCTTTTGGCCTTAGCAGAAACCCGGTTGGCAAAAAACCGGGTTTCAGTATCAATAGCTCTCAAGGAGCGATCGCTCACCTATATTGTTACATTTCTTTACAAAAATTGACAATAATTTACCTTTAAAGTTGGCCAACGAAACTCAAGAAACTCGGTTTCTCAAACAACACCTTCGCCATTTTTTCAAAGCGTTCCTCGCCCGCGTGAAACCGGGAATATACGAAAAACCCGGTTTCTTCAATCTCCTGTCGCCAACCAACGTTGTTTTCCTAATTGTTAATTGTTAATTGTTAATTATTAATTGTTAATTACTTAACTTCTTCTCGGAGACAGTGGCCAACAAATCCGGTTGAGAACAAGGCTTAGTCAAATAAGCGGTGGCCCCCAAAGCCAAGGCCAACTGTTGGTGTTTGTCGCTGCGACAAGCAGTCAGCATCACCACCGGAATTTGGGCCAAACTAGGTTCTTGACGGCGGCGATCTAAAAATTGGAACCCATCCATCTCTGGCATTTCCACATCAGAAATAATCAAATCTATCTGAGGATGTTGGCGCAATTTTTGTAAAGCTTCCACGCCGTTACCCGCCTGTATTACCTGATAACCCGCCCTCGTCAAAGTCGAAACAATAGTTTTGCGCAAAGTCGCCGAATCATCTACCACCAAAATACAAGAAGCACTCCCCAAAGGAAGTTGAGAAGTTTGTACCTCTATACTCTCGCCGCGCCACTTTTCGGCATCCCCTGGCAACAACCGAGACTGATTAGTATTAGCGGCATCTCCTGGAAGTTTAATATTAGTAGCCGGAGGCAGACTTTGCTGTTTGCTGCCAGTAAAAACCGTTAATTGTTCCACCGCTTGATTAATCAAAGAAACGGCATCAATAACCAACATTAACGAACCATCGCCCAAGATGCTGCAACCATAAATATAACTGGGATAAGCAATAGAACTGCCCAAAGGTTTAATCGTCAATTCTTGCTCGCCAAAAAGTTCGTCAACTTCTAAAGCATAAATTTTTTCTTGACCGTCATCTCCATCGTTTTTCGCAGCAACTATTCCCGCTTCGCTTAATAATAAAAGCGGATGAGAAGGAAGGGAAATAGAAGGATTATTAGAAAGACTAACCTCTTTATTTCCTAGTGGGAAACTGGTTAAATCGGTCCAGCTATTTTTGAGGTTTTTATTGTAGGTTTTATAGAGCATTAAATCGGACAATTTGTGCAAAGGCACCAGGCGATCGCCCCAATATAAAACCCGCTGTCCTCCCGACTGTTTAATCTGAGTAGAATTGGGGATAATAATCTGAGCGATCGACTCCGAAGGGATAGCATAAACCGCTTTACCCCCTTGAACCACCATCAATTTAGCAATAGTCATTTGAATAGGAATTTGTAAAGAAAAAGTAGTACCCAGCAAATATTGAGAGCGAACGGAAACCGAACCTTTTATCGACTCTAATTGAGCCTTAACTATATCCAAACCTACCCCCCTTCCTGCCAAATCGTCGACCTTAGCGGCGGTAGAAAATCCCGACTCAAATAACAAATCCCACACCCCAGATTCAGGCATCATTTTTGCTTGTTGGGGAGAAATAATATCTAAGTCAATTGCCTTTTGGCGAACCTCTTCTAAATCGATACCTTTACCATCATCGCTAACCTCAATTACCAGTCGAGTTCCCTGATAAAAAGCATTAATAAAAATCTGACCTTTTTCTGGTTTTCCCCGTTGGCGGCGAACCTCTTTTGATTCTATGCCGTGAGCGATCGAATTGCGTAACAAATGCAATAAAGGGTCGTAAATTTTATCCCAAACGGACTTATCGGATAATACCTCGTTGCCGTTAATTGTTAGTTCTATTGGCTTGCTCTGACTGTTAGCAGTTTGCTGTAAAATTCTCGGGAATCTTTGGAACAATTCTCCCAGAGGCGACATCCGCACTTCCATTAAATCTTCTTGCAAATTGAGCAACAAACGTTGTTGTTTTACAGCAGTTTCGCTACTTTCAGCAACTAAGTTAAAAATGATATTGCTAGCTTCTGTGGGAGATAATTCTTTTAACTTTTTCCTGGTCGAATTTTGATTGGTCTCTTCTGGAGTAGTAGAAGATTTTTCTTCATTCTTTTCTTGTTTTTTCAACTGGGAGGTTAATTCTTTAACTGCTGCCTGGAGTTGTTCGTTTCGAGTAGCGAGTCGGTTTTGATTTATCAGTAATTCTCCCACTAAATGATTTAAACTATCTAAATGTTCTAAGTCAACTCGCACCGACTGGCGCATTACTGGAGTAGCGTATTTAGTAGGAGTTTCTTTCTGAGAATTATCGGATTTTTTAGCAAGGATAGAAGAAGATTTATCTTGAGATTTTACCGCCGTTTTTTTCTGCTCTATTTTGCTGGGTGCTGTTTCTTTTACCGCCCCTTTACCATTACCATTCTCCTCTATTATTTCCTCTTCATCTTCATCGGAAATTTGGTCTATTTCCACAAAGTCTGCCAGAGATTCGTCGAAATCTGCATCGCCAAAAATATCATCTAAATTGGGAAGTTCTGCTTCCTCTGGCGCTGTTTTATCTTCAGATGTTTCTGGTTGTTTTATTACCTCAGATTTCTGGGAACCATTATTAACGCTAACTTGTTTTTCCTGAGATTTTATCGTTCCATTTTTCTGTTCTTTCTTTACCCCATTTTTTCCCTGTTTAACCCCATCCGCTCCATCCGTTAAATCCGTTACAAAATCCGTTGCCAATTTTTTCAAATTAACAGAAGGTTCCCCTCCCACAGAGCGATCGCCTTTCAAAACAGCTTGCCTGCCCTTTTTCCAATCCGCAAAAGCCACTTTAGCAATTTTAACTGCCTCTTTGGGGCGATTATTTAAAGCAGTTAAAACATGATTAGAAACTGCCAAAAAACCGGATAAATTCAAAGACTCTGCCAAACCAACAAACACTTCAGCATGGGAACGCAAGACATCTGCTATTTGTTTTCCGTCGCCATTTTTCAAAACATCTCTTAACTCTTCCAATCTTTGAGTAACCCCAGTTTCAAAGATAGAAAGAGTAATATCAAATCCCAACTCGGCGGCGGTAGGCATTTTAGCATCTTCTCCCATAAAATCGCCTAGTTTTTCCTGGCAACTGGCGAAGACGTTGGCGGCGCGATCGAGAATTTCCCCGTCGTTAATTTTATTACCAGTCACCTCCGCCATCAGAGGTTCGCGCAAACATTCGTAACCCTCAAATAACAATGCCAAAAGTTCCGAGTCGAGACTTACTTCTGGGTTATAAAGAGCTTTAAAAACGTCTTCTAAATAATGAGCTACTTTTTTAATAGTTTCCAGTCCGACGCTAGCAGCAGCACCTTTTAAATTATGAGCTGCCCGCATCAAATTATGAACTTTTTGGATGTGGAAATCTTCCTCTAATTCAAACAATCCCTGTTCGATTTGTTGCAAAAGTTCCGGTGCTTCTGCTAGGAAATAGGTATAGCCTTCGTCTTGAATAGTTTGTTCTACTGGCATGGTTTTTTTGGGGAATTGGGAATAGTTCGTAGTAATCGCAGAGCGCGATTTTTATCCAACTTGTTTTAAATCGCTAAAGCGATTACTACAAACTTAATTTTTGTATTGCTCGACAAAACATTGCCTCGTTACTGATTACCTAAATTAGCAATTTGTTGGGAAAACCAGAAAGCAGCAGAACCATTATTTCCTCCTTCTAACCTTTCTAAAGTTTCCCCCAATAAAGAAATTGGCAGTCCAGAAAGCGCCACAGATTCTTCGCATTCTTGATACTTACCATCTTCTTGCAAGCGAAAAGCGATCGCCCTTTTCCCTTTAATATCTATTACCCAATATTCGGGAATTTTTAGCTCGGCATAAAGAGCTTTTTTCTCATCTAAATCTGTTGCTAAAGTAGTATCGGAAACTTCCCCCACTAAATCGGGAACTCGCCATTTATCTAAATTAATTCGACGGGGTTCGCCTTTTTCCCATTGCGGCGAATTTTCACCGATATAAAGAACTTTATCGGGAGATGCTGCTCTTTGGTTAGATTTTTCAATTAGACAACCGCTTAAAGAATCGAAAATAATATCCGGTTTTCGAGCAAACCACAAATAGAAAATTATGGTTAATAGGTCGTTAAATCTTGAGTGGTTAATTCCTTCGTTACCCATATCGATAAAAAGATATTCCTGATTAAAAAACAATCTAACTTCATCCAAATTAGGATTGTCGCGATAAGCTACATAATCATCCCAAGTTGCTTTTTGCCATTGAGGAATAAAATTAGCTATTTTGGGTTTAGTTATAGTTGCAGCAGTCATAGTTTTTATTAGTTTTTAGTTTCTTATTAAATCTTGTAAGGTGCGCAATGCGCACCCTACTGCTCCTTAATAACAGCTAGTTCGTAGTAATCGCAGAGCGCGATTTTTATCTAACTTGTTTTAAATCGCTAAAGCAGCTAGTTCGTAGTAATCGCAGAGCGCGATTTTTATCTAACTTGTTTTAAATCGCTAAAGCGATTACTACAAACTTAATTTTTGCTTCTCTTAAAAGAGGAATAAAATTAGCTATTTTGGGTTTAGTTATATGGGATTAATTTTCTGGTAAGTCGCCGAAGCGATCGCGATAACGAGCTAATAATTCTTCTAATTCCAATGCCCGTTTACGCTCTTCTTCTGCCCTTTTTTCTGCTTTCTGCCAATTTTCTCTCAATTCCCGGGGAACGAACAATTTTTCCCCCGTATCCTCCCGGTAAAAACCGATTAATTTTCCCTCAACTTTCAACTCTAACTTTAACGGTTCGCTGCGACTATCTTTAATTTCCTCATAAACTCCATCTTTCAACCGATATCCCAATAACTGCGTTTTTATCCACTGTCCTTTCGGGTCAAACAGCCAATATTCCTCTATTCCTATTTTTTCGTAGAGGTTTTTTTTGCGCTTTTTATCTTCATTTTTCGTACTCGGAGATGTAATCTCAAAAACTACTTTTGGAACTGCACCTTCTTCCCAGATTTTATAAGAATCTCTTCCCCCCGGTTCCACATCAAAGATGACCATCACATCTGGGGCAATTCGCGACTCTGGTTGGTCTTCTTCATAGTAAAGAAATTGGTCTCCCAATACCGTCGCCCGTCGACCTTCTAAATATTGTTTAAGGACTTCTAGTATTAGAAAAATTGCGTATAAATGGTCGAAGCTTTCTGCCACTGGTTCTCCATCTGAAATTGGATAAAATATTTCGGTTTTTTGGGTTTCTTGGTTGAGGGCGATCGTCATAATTTATTATCCTAAATTCGGTATCTCATAAACCAGGTTTTTCCAAAAAACCTGGTTTCTTAAACAAAACATTAAACTTTGAATTGACCTACGCTATTTTGGAGAGCTTCAGCTAGGGCTAATAACTCTTTAAAAGATGCCGCTAATTCAATCGCATCCTCAGAAGTAGTATTAGCAATACCCGCCACATTAGTCATCGTTTCAGTCACAGATTGCGATCGCTCGTTTTGTACCCCAGTGGCCTCCGTAATTCCCTTAACTAACTGAGTAATTTGCGCCGTCGAAGCAATAATCGCATTCAAACTCTCCCGAGTTTCATCTACTAATTGATTCCCCTTCACCACCTGACGAATACCAGTCTCCATCGCCGTCGCCACCTGAGAAGTTTCCGTCTGAATTTCCTCTACCAACTCCTCAATTTCCGCAGTGGCAGCAGCAGACTGCCGCGCCAAAGAGCGAACCTCATCGGCAACCACCGCAAAACCCTTTCCATACTCTCCCGCCCGCGTCGCTTCCAAAGCAGCATTTAAAGCCAACAAATTAGTCTGAGTGGCAAAATTGCTAATCAAACTAACAACTTTTGAAATATTCTGAGAAGACTCGCTCAAACGCTTAATTCTTTCCCGGGCAACCAACACCGTTTTCCGAATAGCTAAAATCCCTTGAACCGTCCGATTCATCGCACCTTCACCCTCTTTAACCGTGCGATTTGCCTGCTCGACTGCCACGGTTACTTGTTGGGCGTTATTAGTAACTTCCATCGTCGAACCTGCCATCTCTTGAATTGACTTTAAAGCCAGTTCTATTTCCTCAAATTGTTGTCGAGCTTTAGTCGAAAGTTCGACAATAGAAACCTCGCTATTTTTAGAAGTTTGAGCCACTTGTTCCGCCGCCGTTTTTAACTGCACTACCAACTGGCGCAAGCTTTGAATTGTATTATTATAAGCATCGGCGATCGTGCCAACTTCATCCTCAGTAATAGTCGCCCTCACCGTCAAATCTCCTTGCAACACCGGCGCGACGCTAGATAATAATTGAATAGCCCCTTGTTGCAACTGTTCTTTAGCCTTTTTCTCCCTTTCTGCCGCCTCGGATAACTGTTTCGATTGCGCCTCCAATTGTTGTAAATAATCCGCCTGTTGCAGAGCAATTCCTAATTGGTTGGCAATTTGAGTCATCAAAGTAATTTCTGCTTCCTCCCACTCCCGAGGATTGGAGTTTTGATAAGTCGCCAACAAGCCCCATAATTCACCACCTTTCATAATCGGCACGCTGACATAAGCTTTTGCCTCAAACTGTTCTAAAAGCTGGAGGTAACAATCGGGGAAACCGGAATTATAAACGTCGTTAGAAGCGAAGTATTTTTTCTTGCGATATTTAGCCCCTTTGGTGTCTTGTAAATAAGTGTCGTTAATTTTCGTGGGAGCTTGCACTAAACTTTGGAGACCTTCGCACAAGATATTTTCTCGCAGGTTTTTAATGTCGGTTTTATTCACTAATTTAACCCAACCGCTAGCCACAGATTCCATAATAAATTGACCGCTCCAATCTGGGTTGAATTTAAAGACTCCCACTCGGTCAGTTTTTAACAGCCGCCGTACTTCTTGAACGGTGATTTGGAAGATTTCTTCGACATTTAAAGTTTGGCGAATTTTATCAATAATTTGAGCTTGAGAGCGTTCCCTTTCTGCAGCTTCAGCCAACTTTTTAGATTTGCTCTGAATTTGTTCCAAATATTCCGCTTGTTGCAGCCCCACAGAAAATTGAGAAGCCACCTTTTTAATAAAGGTAATATCATCTTGCTCCCACTCCCGAGGCCCCCGACATTGATGGACGCAAAGCAGGCCCCACAACTGGCGGTCTTTAATCATGGGCACGATTAAATTGGCCCGTACTTGAAATTGGGAGAGGACATCGATATGGCAGTCCGATAAACCGGCATTGTAGATATCGGCCACGCTTTGGATGCGACCGTCGCGGTAGGAGGGTGCGTATTGTTCCCCGAAGCAGTGGTCGTGAATTTTGACCGCCTTGGCCGAACTGTATCCTGGCAAGACATCCTCGGCGATAAACTCCCCATCGTCAAAACCGGCACCGGGGTAGAAGCGAAAGACGCCCACGCGATCGGCATCCAAAAGACTGCGAATTTCGCGAACCGTAACGCTAAAGATAGTTTCTAGTTCTTGGTTTTGGAGGAAGCGTTCCACAATTCGACCAACCACCCGATCGCGAGATGTGGCCTCTTCTTGTTGGGCTATTGCTTGGCGATCGCGTTCCACCACTTCTGCCAGTTCTTGGGCCTGGGACTCCAGCTTCTGGAAATACTCTGCCTGTTGAGTAGCTAGGCCCAACTGTCTGCCAATTTGTTCCAACAGTTTCACCTCGTAATCCTGCCACTGCCGAGGCCCGCTATTTTGATAAGCTGCCAGAATGCCCCAGAGTTTTTGTCCTTGAAAAACCGGCACCAACATATAGGCCCGGGCCTCGAACTGTTCTAGCAATTGAACGTGGCAAGGATCGTGACCCATTTTATAGATATCGTTCACCGCATAGCTTTCGCCCCGGGCGTAGCGGCCCCCTTGAGTGTCTCGTAAATAGGTATCTTTAACTCGGTTGGACCGTCCTTTTACTACCAAATTGCCCCATCCCGGGGCCACCGACTCGGCGACAAATTCTCCGTCCCAATTGTCCATAAACTGATAAACTGCCACCCGGTCTGCTTGCAATAGAGAGCGAACTTCTGAAGTGGTAGTCTCGAAGATGGTATCGATATCGAGAGACTGACGAATTTTTTCGATTACTTTGGCAACGGTTCGATCTATTTCCGTTTGTTTTTCCAGTTGGTTGCGGAAGAGAGAACTTTGGATGGCGACGGTTAACTCTAAAGCTATTTGAGAAAGGAGATAAATTTCCCCTTCCTGCCACTGACGGGGAGAGGAACATTGTTGGGCGATTAATAATCCCCAGAGCTGGCCATCTATTATTATTGGTTGACCGATATTTGCTCTGACTTGAAACCTTTCTAAAAGCTGTCGTTGATAGGGGCTTATTTCGGCTTGATATAAATCCGAAAAAACTAACAGCGGCGTGGAGCGATTTAAGTTTATTTGGGGATTTTCTCCCTCGTTTTGCCAGCCTCCATTGGGCCCTGATGCCTGGTAGGAAAAGTTCAGGGGAGTTCTTGGTTCTGGTACGAAGCTAATCGCAGGAATTGTGGTTCCTTGGCAGGATAAAATACCGGGTAAAATTGATTCGGCGATCGCTTTACCTTCCGGGCGCGAAGAATTTGTTTTACTGCTATCGAGTTGATAGATAATTACTCTTTCAGCTTGGAGGGTTTCTCGAACTGCCCCAGCGGTTACTTGAACTATTGCCTCTAAATTTTGCGGTTTGCTGATTTGTTTGAGAATTTCTTCTAATTTTTCCCTCGCCAGTTTTATACCCCCATTTTGGTCCCCTTGCGGTTTTTCTCTAATTGCTATTTCGGCTAAACTGTGCAGTTTTTGTACTAACGCTTGAACGTATTGGTTGTCTTTTAAGGTTCTGGAGGTTTCTATTTCTGCTTTCAGTTTTTCTGTCGTTTCCGCTATTTCGCGTAGGCGACCGCTACCGTTATTATTTACTTTTTTATTATCCGAATTTAGTTCTAAATATGTTGTCATTTTTTTTCGTTTATTTTAAATTTGAATCGCCCTTGAAAAATTTTCCATAAAATCGCGCTTTGCGATTACTACAAACTATTTTTATAGCCTTTGTAAAACTGGCGTATTGACTAGCGCTTCTCCTTCAAAAACCATTAACATTTTCTGATTTTTCGTAACAAAATACCCTTGGAGAAACTCAACCAATTCCGAAGAGAATAAACCCGCAGCTAGGGGTTGCATTTGGTTGCGATCGCGTTCTTCGATATCTTCCACTTTATCTACCACCAACCCCATCAGTTTGTTATTAAGTTTAACAACTAAGGTCATGCAATTTGTCAAACTGGCACTTTCTGACAATAGAGGTTGCAAACCTACTAAATGTTGAAAATCCACCAACCAAAGCAGCTCCCCCCGCCAGTTATAAACTCCCATTACGCAAGCTGGCATCTGGGGCACCGGCAAAATATCCTCCATCTTAATTTGTACCACTTGCAATACACCTTCCGTTGCCAGCAGAGCTATGTCTTCTCCTCCTAATTGAAAGCGCAAAAATCTTTGCATTTCGGGAGTTTTTTCTTCAGCTTGTTCGGCTTCTTTCTTGCTACTTACAGCTACTATTTCTCCCTCCATTTTTCTTGTTCCCCTCCCTTATTTTTTAGCATTCCCCGTAGAACAGGCATCCTGCCTGTTCCCAATTTCCCAATTTAACTTTTCACCAATCGCTTAATAGCTTGCTGCAAATCCTCAGCTTGAACCGGCTTAGATAAATAAGCATCTGCTCCCAACATATTGCCCCACATTTTATCGACATCTGTATTTTTTGTCGAACAAATGATTACTGGAATTTGTTTGGTTTTGGGGTCTTTTTTCAAATCCCTACAGATTTCAAACCCGCTGCGATCGGGAAGAATTACATCCAGAACTATCAAATCTGGCACTTGCGAACTTAATTTTTTACTGGCTTCGTCCCCGCTATTCGCAGTTACTACAGACCATCCACTTTGCTGAAAGCAACCTTTCATAATTGCCAGGTCTGTCATCGTATCTTCTACTATTAAAACTGTATTCATTTATTGCTAATTGTTAATTGTTAATTAGTTGAAATGCAACCCAAGTATTTTTCTATAACCTTCAAAACTTTCTCTGCCTCTACCTGCTTGGCTATAAAATCAGAACACCCTACTATTGTAGCCCGAACCCGATCTACCAGACCGTCTCGACCGGTTAAAATCACCACAGGTATATTTTTAAATTGAGAAACCCTGCGTATTTGGGTGCAAATTTCAGAGCCGTTAGCAATAGGCATTACCAGATCTAATAAGATTAAATCTGGTTTTTGCTCGATTAAAGCAGGCAAAGCCATCACTGCTTGCTGGATGCCAAAAAAACGATAACCCCCTTTAGTTACAATTCCCTTTAACAATTTCTGGGTTAAAGGACAATCATCTATGCAAACAATTAAAGGAGCCCTGTCCAAATCTTGCTTATTTAAAGCAGGAGGTTTTTGGGAAGCGGTTTTATTTATTCCCCCTTTTGGGGCCTGGTTTTCCTTAGCGATCGCCTCTTGCTTCTGCCCTGTTTTTGGCTTGGCCATCAGCGGATTGGCCAAGTCAGCCACTTCGACTAATTCTATTGTACCTTGATGGATGTACGGCATTAAATAGCTGGTAAACCTCAACAAATCCTGCTTGAGGTAAACTGCCAAATCTCGTAAAGTCAGTCCGCCACGAGTGGCAGTTTTGAGTTTTTTGTAAACCGTGGCGGATACTTGCTGTTGCAGTTTTCGAGGTTGCTTGAGTACCGGTGCCAAATTAGGAGAATAATTAGTCAATTTTGCCTTACGCCACCCTTCCCATTGTTGCTGAACTTCTTCTAAAACCTCATATACGCTAACCCGCATAATAGGTTGTTTGAGAACGTCTCGACCGTCGCAAGTATAAAAAACGCTGTTATTATCATCTTCTAATTCCTGCTCTTGAATTAGATCGAAAATCGCCTCTGCCACGGTGCTTTTAGTAATACCAACCACTTGCGCTTCGGAAATCTGCTGTTGTTTCAGCAAAACCGTTAATAAAGTATAAAATCGCGCATCTTCTACATTATTTTCTAAAGGTATTAAAGCATCCACAGATACATTAGGACAGTATTTCATCACATTCCGACGCCAGCGCCGTCGAGGGTGGACTCCTGCTGTACAATACCTAAACAGTTCTTGCAAAACCACGAAAAACCTGGTAGTGCCAGCTTTGATGCTTGCTTCCTGTTTCAACCTGAGAGGTCGGCCTCGCTCAGTTCACAGACGTAACTTCGGGTACAGCCTACCCTAGTAAATTGATTTACTTCCCCATATTGAGATAGTACAATCGCCGCATTCAAGTCACGGTCTATAATTGTTCCACAGTGAGGACAGTTAAAAATGCGGTCGCTTAACCTTAATTGTTGGTGAATATGACCGCAATGATGACAGGTTTTGGATGATGGAAACCACTGGTCAGCTAATACAACTGTTCCGCCATTGGCAACGATTTTGGTTGTCAATCGTTCTCTAAATTGATAAAATCCCTGGCGGGCTACTGATGCAGCAAGTTTACCATTTTGCATCATGCCTTTAACGTTTAGCTCTTCCAAACAAACGTGCTTAATATTGCCTGCTAAATCCGTCGTCGTTTTTTCAAGAAAATCTTTGCGAATATTAGCAATACGAGTATGATATTTAGCCAGCTTTTTGTAGTATTTAATCGCATTTTTAGAAGGTGCTTTGCCTTTACCACCTAGTTGCTTCTTGCGATTGCGCCACTGAAACTTTGTCAGCTTTAATTGCTCTTTTTTAATTGATTCTGGAAGAGCAATAGTGCTGTTTTCTTTCGATGAAGCTATTGTGCCAAACTGTTTAATGCCTACATCAATTCCAAAAACTTCTTGAGGTCGTTCATCTAATAGCGGATGAACTGGTAATTTTTCAGCTTCAATGCTAAAACTAACAAACCATCTTTCTCCTGTTCTGCTAATAGTAAAAGTCTGACTTGCTGTGGTATAAGGAATTGATTCAAATAATCTAAAAGTTCCTAAGGTTGGTATTTTAACTTTGTTACCAGCTTTTATCGTAACTTTTCCATTGCTATCATAAACAGTATGCATATTGCTTATCTTTTTTGCGTTTAAATCGAGGGTATTTGCTAGTCCCTTCTTTATATCGAGAGAATGCTTTCCCTAAATTAATAAAAGCACTTTGATAAATTCGAGACGAATAGTTATTTATCCAAGCAGATTCTGGCTGGTTCTTTACATAATTAGTAAAGACTTTTTTGGCTTCGTTTATGCGTTGGCTATAACTAAAATTAACCTCTTTACCTCGTTTATTTACTTTAGTCAAGCATGAAGTCCCATTAACCATATTAAGCCCATAATTATACACAAATCTGGCGTATCCGGCACACTGGGCCATCAAGGTTTTTTCTTTGTTATTAAGCTTTAATTCTAGCTTAATCGCATACATTTCGATCGCCTCCTTTTTCTGATTATAAACTCTTTTTAAAAATGTGTCAATTTCCCGGTCTTTTTTGTAAGTATTTGCCGGAAATTGCCAGGGATATCAAGACTAGCAATCGGCTCCCGTGGCCCAATCTATCCTACCTTTGTCAAAATAAATGCTCCACTGATGTTTTTCTGAGTTAACGATATCCAAGCGCCCGCTAAAATGCTTAGGACTGAGGCTCAATAAATAGTCGATAGAACGCAGACTTATGGATTTTTGCGTAATCATTGACCTTTAATCCTTTTATTAAAAATTTTTCCTATATTTTTACTTTAATGGAATTTTTCTTAATTAAAATTAATTTTTGTGTAGTGTTCTTTCTCTTAATGAAGTTTTCTTAAAAAAAATTAAGTCCCCAGTCAAAATTAAAAAACAGCTCGTGTTGCCTGTTCTACGGTAGGGTTCTAATCGGGAGCATCGAATCTTTGCAAAAAAACTTTCACCGAACAATTAACAATTGACAATTTACAATTGACAAAAAGCGATAACCTTTCGGCTTTATTCAAAATTGAGATGCAGCCTTTTAATCTCTTTGGTTCCACTGCAAAGCGGCATCGGCCACTGCCTTATCTACCGTCTTATCCCCCAACATTGCAGCCTGCAAATTGTCGTAAATGGCGTCTTTTAAATCCTTAAAATCTTGAATAACTGGAATCAAGACTTCCCCTTGGGCCATTTGAGCGGCGCTGACGATGCGAGCCCGATCGCTTTGCGTAGCATCCTCTGGGAGGTTTTTAAAATAACTATCTTCCAAAGCTGCCACCGTAGAAGGCAAAATATTGGCCTCTTTAGCAAAAGCTAGCTGGTTGCCATCGCCAGTCACAAACAAAGCAAACTTGAGAGCTAATTCTGGGACATCGGTTTGGCGGGGGATAACCAAATTCATTACGGCCACGCCCTTCTTACCAGTTTCCCCAGTAATTTGAGGTGCGGGTTGAGAAACTTTTGCTATAGTTGGTGCATTCTGGGCGATCGCCCCGATAAACTCCGGCCCTGAAAACAGCATAGCCGTCTCTCCGGCTTGATAAAGTTGAATCCCTCGTTGGTGGCCTTGAGTCAATACTTCTCGCGGCAGCATGCCATTTTTGTAGAGCTCTACCCAATATTGGAAAACTGCCTTACCTTGAGGAGTATTAAAAGCCGCTTTTCCTTCCTCATCCACTAACTGCACTCCCATCTGGACGAAAGATTCTAAAACTTGAGAAGAATCCTCTGGTAAAAAAGTCACAAAAAAGGCATATTTACCCGTTTTTTCTTTAATAGTTTTAGCTACCTCTGCCAGTTCTGCGTAAGTAGCCGGAGGTTCTTCGATACCTGCTTCTTGAAACAATGCCGTATTATAAATGGTTATTTGGGTAGTCAAATACCAGGGAATGCCGAAAGTTTTATTATCTAGCTGGCTGGCTTGCCAAATTTTAGGTAAATATAGCGACTTCTCCGACTCAGTTACTAGATCGTCGAGTTCCAACCAAGCATTGCGTTCGGCTAAAAGAGCCGCAAAATCTGGGTTAAGATTAACAACATCGGGAGCGGTTTTTGCCGAGACAGAAGCCAGGATTTTACTTTCCATAGCCGACCAAGGTATATCTACCCAACGAACTTTGACCTCAGGATTTTCCGCTTCAAATTGAGCGATCGCCCCATTAAAATAATTGGTAAACTGGGGTTGTAACTGCATCGTCCAAAACTCAATTTCCCGAGTTTCTTTAGTTGGCGAGTCTGAGGTGGAATTCGTACAACTAATAATTAGAGTTAGCCCAATTCCCAAACCAAACAATACTCCCAATCGAATCCATTTTTTAATAAGTTTCATAAAAATCAACAATTAACACAAAAATATGGTTGGCTTTCTCAAAAATATATTCGGCGGACGCAAACCGGGTTTTGCCGTCGAAATAACCGCTGACAAAATAAATATTGCCGAACTGAAAAAGCAAGGAAACCAAACAAAACTGGTAACTTTAGCATCAACAGAAGTCCCAGAAGATGTGTTTGTAGAAGGGCAAATAATGGAAATAACTACAGTAGCAGAATTAATAGAATCCCTAGTACAAGATAACAACATTAAAGCCAAACAAGTAGCCACAGCAATTCCAGGTAGAGAAGCAGTCACCCGCGTAATTCCCGTTCCCACAGAATTAAGCGATGCCGAATTACAAGATTATATGAATCAAGAAGCAGGACTTTATTTGCCCTATCCCAGAGAAGAAGCAGACCTTGACTATCAGAAATTGGGTACGATTTTAGATCCGGCAGACGATTTGGAAAAAGTGCAAGTGGCATTAGTGGCAACTCGCAAAGAAGTTACGCAAACCTATATAAATATTTTTTCCCAAGCCGGTTTAGTAATTGATGTCTTAGAAGTAAACAATTTTTCCCTGATCAGAAGCGTTAAAAACATTCTTCAGCAATATGGAACGCAAGAGGCCATCGTAATAGCAGATTTAGAATTTGACAGCACGGAATTGGCTATTGTAGTAGATGGGATACCTCAGTTCAACCGCACTATTCCCATCGGCACTTACCAAATGCAAAGCGCTCTCAACGAGGCCATGAATTTGCCGCCGATAAGAGACACTACCGAACTACTTGGCATGACCGTTCCCGTATTGGATACAATGGGGGCAGGGAGCAGCGATCCTAATCCGGGGACTAATGCCCTTTTAAAAGTATTGGCCGAGTTGGGGGACGAACTGCGCCGCTCCATTGACTTCTATCTCAATCAGTTTGAAGACTTGGAGGTGGCCCAATTATTAATAGCTGGTCCCGGAGCTGCCATCGGACAAATAGATGATTTTTTCATGCAGCGGTTGAGTTTGCCAGCTACTAAAGTAGATCCCATAGAAGAACTCGCCATCGAAACAGAACGGGAAATTCCCCCAGAGGAACGCTCTGGTTTGGGAATAGTTTTAGGTTTAGCACTAAGGGAGGTTTCATAAAATGTACGGCCTAGATATTAATTTTCTCAACGATCGCCCCGAATATAAGAAAGACGTACCCAAACCACAACAAAAGAAAAAAGAGGCGACTATTCAAGATCCCAAACCAATTTTTATAGGTGTGGGGGCAGCATTGGCGGTTAACTGCGTAGCATTCGGTGCCTTGTTATATCTCAATAATGTTAATACTAACTTGGAGGAAGACTTAGCAGAAAAAAATGCCGTGTTGAGCAAGTTAAATGCTGAGGTTAAAGACATTGATGCTATCAAAGCTAAAGCAAAGACTTTTAAAGAAGAAGCCGATGCTTTGGCGACTGTTTTTAACGATATTAAACCTTGGTCTGCTCTGTTGGGAGAACTGGCGTCGGTGCTGCCTTCAGGAGTGAAAATAGACCGCATCGAACAAAAAGAAGAAAAAGGAAAAGCTCCACCACCACCTGCTAAAGGAAAAGAAGCGCCTCCCACTCCAAAGGCAACTACTATTTTATCCCTGTCGGGAACGGCAAATTCTTATGGAGAAGTGAACGACTTTTTGTTGCTTATAGAGCGTTCTCCCTTCTTCCAGGAAGGAGATACTAAGTTGCTCAGTGCGACAAAAAAAGCTAACCCGGCCAGGTTGGAATTAAGATCGTCCCAGTCGGGACTGGCACCGCAGTTACCAGAATTGCCCCAGGTGGTGGAATATAGAATCGAAACTACTCTGAGCGCTCGCGGTGCTTCGGAGCTATTGCCGCAACTAAAAGAACGAGGGGCCATAGGGCTGGTGGATAGAATAGAAACACTTAAAGAAAAAGGAGTAATTTAAAAATGGTAGCAGCAAACGAGTGGGATCCAGAATTAGAAGAAGAAGAGGTTGAGGAATCTGGTTTTCAGAAATTAATCAAAGACCCGAAAATTATTGGCATCGGTATGGGAGTTTTAGGGGCAGGACTTGCAGGTTGGGTGGTTTATAGTTCGGTTATGCCCGCTATCGAGAAGGGAAAAACTCTCAATCAAGAACTGGATGCAGCTATAGCGAAAATTGCAGAACAGAAAAAACAAATTGATGAACGCCCAAAAGCTGAGGCCGCTCTTGAAGAGGCAGAACAAAATAGAGAGGATGTAACTCGTCTGTTTGCGAGCGATCGCACGATGGAAACTTTGCTTTACGATATCAACAAGTTGGTCGATACCATTAATTCGGGCATTAAGGACGAGGAAGAAATGGCCAAAATGACCAGGTTTACTCCCGAAACGCCTAAAGATGGTAATTATATCGTTAACGATGGTTCTTTGGGCCCTCTGGTCAATGGCAAGCTCAAACGCCGAGAGTTTAGGGTAGAGTTTGAAGGAACTTACCCTCAAACTAGGGCCTTTGCGATCGCTCTGGAACGGATGCAGCCTTTGTTGGTGGTAAAAAATTTGAGAACTCAATTACAACAACAGGGGCAAACTTTACAGGTGGAATGGAAACAAGGGAAGTTTATCCCTATAGAAGTGTCGGAAAATAGGTTGAGAACTTCTTTTGACTTGCACGCTTTACTGGCTTTAAGCGAGGAAGAGTCTTTGGGAGCAGAGGAAGAAGCTGCTGAAGAGAAAAAATAGCAATTAATGGCTAATGGCTAATGGAAGACAGGCTAATTGCTAATAGTCTTTTTTCTATTACCCATTACCCATTACCCATTACCCATTACCTAATTGTTAATTGTTAATTGTAAGGAGCGAGCGTGAAACATTATTTAAGAATAGGTGGAGCGGCGATGGCGGGGGCGGCCCTAGTGGCAATGGCCCCTCATCCCGCAAGAGCCACGGATATTACAAACGTACAAATAAGTCAAGCGGAAGGAGGAATAAATGTCCTCCTGGATACGAGTAACGGCGATCGCCCGGAAGTATTCGCCGTCAGTCGGGGCAATTCCTACGTTGCCGACATCATCAACGCCCAACTGCGCCTGCCCCAAGGCAACAGTTTCCGAGAAGACAACCCTGCCCCCGGCATCGCTTATATAGAAATAATGCAAATCGATGCCAATAGCGTTCGGGTCGTTATTGCCGGGACGGAAGGTGCCCCCCGAGGCCGCATTATCCAAGGTGCGGGCCCGGGCATCATCCTCAGCGCCGCCCCGGGCGGAGGAGTGGCAGAGTTCCCCACCGAACCGACCTTCCCACCGAACCGACCTTCGCCCCCCGGAGAAATAACTCAACTGCCGGTAGAAGTGCCGCCGGCTCTGCCCCGAGAGGCTCCTCTATCTTCTCCGATGCCCGGCAACAATGCCCCAGATGTATTGTTGCCCGATCCGACCTTGCGAGGTAGCAGGGATTCCCAAGGCTTCCCGGGACAAAGGCCCGGAGCTAACGTTCCACCCTTTCTACCGCGAGCGGTGGCTCCCCCAGTAGGAGATATCGCCATCTCCAACATCAACCCCGGGGTAGAAGTTATAAATCTAAACACTGGCGAGCGGATTCCCCGATTGGTATTGCGCGAGGCCCCAGTGCGAGACGTATTGGCTCTGTTAGCGAGGGCAGCCGGACTTAATATCGCCTACGCCGCCGGAGAAGAGGGGGGCGAAGACGGCATCACAATTTCCTTAGATATAGAAGACGAATCGGTTCAAGATGTCTTTAATTACGTTCTGCGTTTGAGCGGGTTGCAGGCAAACCGAGTGGGCAACACCATTTTTGTCGGTTCCGATCTGCCGAAAGAAGCCAGAAACGTTATCGTTCGTACCTTTAGGCTCAACCAAATTAGCGCCAGAGCGGCAGCCGGCTTTTTAGCTTCTATGGGAGCGGAAAGCGCCACTACTGTCACCAGACAGGTAACGGAAGTCTCCAGCGTCAACATCCCTGGAAGCAACCAAGCAATTACCAACACTCAAACTGTAGAAAGAACCCAGTTCGATACCCTGCGCTACGAACCTCAAGACTCCCCGGCTTTGTTGCGAGGCTTGCAGGTAATCGTAGATACGAGGCTCAATAGCGTAACTTTGGTGGGGCCTCCGAATATGGTAGATATAGCTGCCTCCCAACTGGTACAGCTAGATCTGCGCAAGCGTCAAGTGGCGGTTAATGTCAAAATTATCGATATTAATTTATCGGCACAAGATAACTTTAATAGCAGTTTCTCCTTTGGGATTAACGACAACTTCTTTATTAACGATAACGGTGCGGCAACCCTCAATTTTGGCAACCTTCAGCCCCCATCGCGAACCGATTTTGAAGCCACTTTTCCCCTTGGCAGGCCGAGAACTCCTAACCCACTGGCAGGAGAAGATCCTTTCTTAGATACAAATGCCGATCCTTTAGAGGTTCCCTTTACCGGTTTACCGGGTATTAACGGCGGTAGAGGTAATTTTGTCCGACCCATCGCTCCTGTTACCGACGACCCAACTGCAGTGGGTATTCCGGCTGAAGACTTTACACCCACGGACTTAAGCACTTTCGATCCTGAAGCTCCTTTGGCTACTACTGTGGGAGAGGTAGCTTTTAGTCTTTTCCCTGGTGTCCTCTATCCCAGACGACTTCTTGCCCAGTTGCAAGCAGTAGTTGTCAGCGGTAACGGTAAGATTCTGACCGATCCAACTCTAGTAGTTCAAGAAGGAGAGACTGCCACTGTCAATTTAACTGAGGATGTAATCGGCAACATCAACCGTCAAACAACTACTGGCGATAATCCTATAACCACGGTAACAGCAGAGATCGAACAGGCAGGCTTGGAACTGGGGGTAAACGTTTTAAGGATTGACGATAACGGGTTTGTAACTTTAAGCCTAAGTCCCAGGGTAACTTCTATCGCAGGCCAGCAAACTTTTGAGGGCAATCAAATAGTTTTACTGCAAGAGCGCTCTTTTAACTCTGGTAATATCCGCTTGCGGGACGGTCAGACTTTAATTGTTTCGGGTATCATTCAGGAACAAGAAAGGACGGAGGTAAGTAAAATTCCAATTTTGGGAGATTTACCAATAATCGGTTCGTTGTTTAGGAATACGGACAGGGACAACGAGCGCGCAGAAGTAGTTGTTCTCGTGACTCCGCAGGTAATGGACGATAGCGATCGCTCCAACTGGGGCTACCAATACAACCCGAGTCCCGATGCTTTGCAAATGATGGATCGAGGTCAGCCCATCCCCAGAAGATAGAGTTACTAGGGATAAAAGAAGGCCATAGAAAATCGCATTTTGCAGTAACTTTTTGCCCCTCTGCGTTGTTGCAGGGGGGTTTTTGAGGGCCAAAATTAGCCAAAACCTTAAAAAAGTCTTGAAATCTACAGAAAATCGAGCTTTCAACCCCCAAGATCGCCTTAACAGAGATTAGAATAATGCAGTCAGCACCCCGCTTTAAAAAGACGGCGGCTCGCTGCCTCCTTTTTAAATAGCTGACCAGGCTCAGTCCCTAGAGGACTACATTATCGGCAAGCGTTAAAGTTCTTACCTTGGGATGCCTCGCCAGTTCTGGGCTGCTAAAACTCAGTTGTTAAACAGTTGGATGAGGGGTAAAACAGTGCAACTGGGAAAGTACCGACCGATAATATTGCCAAGGCGAACATTACCCTAGAAATAGGAGTTTTACTTCTAAAAGCCGCTTGAAAGCACGAGTCCAAAATTGTCTGGATGAAAGACTCAGGCAATACGTCACCGTAGTTAATAAGGCCAAGGCGGTAGAAGATTAGGGAGGATTTTTCCTCCCACCCTTTCCAGAATGGCTCAGTTGTATCGCCTGGGTCGAATTTCCTCCGCGAACTAAAATATCGCGGCTCCCATTCTCCCACCCTTTTCCTCGTGGATTCTTTCGTTAAAACTGTTGAACCATCAAAATCTAAAGGAGTATTAAATGAACAAAGGCGAATTAGTTGACGAAATCGCAAGAAAAGCCGACGTAACCAAAAAACAAGCAGATGTAGTCCTCAGCGCTGCTCTCGATGCAATTATGGAAGCCGTGGCCAGCGGCGAAAAAGTGACTCTGGTGGGTTTCGGTTCCTTCGAGTCTCGGGAACGCAAGGCCCGGGAAGGCCGCAACCCCAAAACCGGCGACACCATGCTCATACCGGAAACCACGGTCCCCGCCTTCTCTGCGGGTAAGTCTTTTAAAGAGCTGGTAGCTGGCAAATAACGAGTAATCAAACTACCTTGAGCAGACCAATACATGGCGGAAATTTAGCTTGGGCGGCAACAGTGGCAGGTTGCTCTGCTGCTGACTTGCTTGATTTTTCCGCCAGTATTAATCCTCTGGGACCGCCTCAATCTGCCATCGATGCGATTCAAAGGAGCATCGGCCAGTTAACTGCTTATCCAAACCCGGACTACGGGCAGCTTAGAAAAGCTATCTGCCGGGCCAACTATTTGCGGAGTTCGGAATGGGTTTTGCCGGGCAATGGCGCTGCCGAGTTATTAACTTGGGCGGCCTTGGAACTATCGAAGCTGGAAGCAACTTATTTGGTTGCTCCAGCTTTTAGCGACTATAGGCGGGCTCTAAAGACTTTCGGCGTTCGGGCGGTGGATGTTCCAGTAGAACTGACGGACTCGGTTTTAGATATTAGAGCTCCCCTAGAAGAGCTAGTCCCTCAAACTACTAAGCTTTCCGGCCTCTTGCTCAATAACCCCCACAACCCCACCGGCTGTCTCCTGGGGCGGGAGGAAATTTTGCCTTTGCTGGAACGGTTTGCTTTAGTGGTAATAGATGAGGCTTTTATGGATTTTTTGCCGCCGGATGCCGAACAAAGTTTGCTGCCGATGGTGCCAGAGTTCGAGAATTTGGTTATTTTGCGATCGCTGACTAAGTTCTACAGTCTCCCAGGACTCCGACTCGGTTACGCCGTGGCCCATCCGCAACGCCTCCAACTCTGGCAGCAGTGGCGCGACCCCTGGCCGGTTAATACCTTGGCCGCTGCTGCGGGGGAAGCGGTGTTGGAAGATAGGGCCTTTGAACGGCAAACCCGGACTTGGTTGGCAAATGCTCGCGAGCAATTATTTAGGGGTTTGGCCGAGTTACCCGCTTTACATCCCTATCCCGGGGCGGCTAATTTTTTATTAGTCCGCTCTCAAGTGCCAGCAGACGAATTGCAAGTAAAATTATTAAAGCGCCATCGAATTTTAATTAGAGATTGTCTGAGTTTTAAGGAGTTGGGCGATCGCTTTTTCCGAGTTGCAGTTAAAACCCCAGAACAAAACCAAAAATTAATTGATGGATTGGCAGATGTCTTAGACTTCGCCGCAGTTGTAGGCATGCAAGAGGCAAAAGGCAAAAGTTGGGGAAAACGGAAAAGATAAACGGTCAGAGGGTGCGTCTCAATTTTGAAGAAAACCAATAACTTACCGCTAATTGTTAATTGTTAATTGTTAAATGAAATATAGCATTTTAATCAAATGGTCTGAAGAAGATAAAACTTATATTGCAAGTTTGCCAGAGTGGGGAAAAT
>CAZSTZ010000049.1:0-10849 GCA_964609515.1 uncultured bacterium
GAAGGTGGAGTGTTTAGGGACTTGTTAAAAAATAAACTACCAGTCTCTTGTAGGTAGGGCGCGCGCGAACCGGAATCAGCGGTATCTCCGGAAAATTGCAAGTCCCTTACCGAATATCTGGTTCAAACTTGGATCGAGTACAAGTTGGATAACGAAGTTAACCCCATGGGCCTGCGGCCCCATCCTTACGAGTTTGCTCTCTACTACGATTGTTAATTTTGTTTTGGCATTGTAGTTAGTACGAAGAGCCCAGAAACCCGGTAATTTCGGCAAAACCGGGTTTCTTAATAGACGGCCGCTCTTTTTTTTTGAGTTGCGTTAAAATGGTTCGTAGTAAGCACTTTAGTGCTTTAAATCAAGCAATTTTAAAGCACTAAAGTGCTTACTACGAACGAAGTTATTAAAAATTGATTTGTTAACGATGCCGGACGCGATTACCAAACTGACATATCAAACCTTCCAACAAGGCAAAAGTTCCTTTGCTCTCGGTCATAAAACTCTTAGCAACCGTCTAAAAAATCTAGTTTTTCCTCCAAGCAAACCACAGAACAATTCTTGGAATCCAGAGTTAGTTTTAAAAATTCAACAAAAAATGCAAAAACTTCTGGATGCAGACTGGGAGGATAGCGAAAGGGGCGTTTATCCTGTAGAAATTTTGTTCGACAATCCTTGGGAAGATTTCTTTAGTTACTACCCTGCGATTTGGTGGGATTATCTATCTATTTTTGAGAGAATAAAGAAGCGCAAATATCAAGTTTTTTCTTCAGCAGTTGACACCCAAGGTTATCCTCGCTATTACCTGCAAAACTTCCACCATCAAACGGACGGTTATTTAAGCGAAATGTCGGCTAATTTATACGATTTGCAGGTAGAAATTTTGTTTGGCGGTACTGCGGATCCGATGCGTCGGCGGATTTTAAAACCTTTAAAGGAAGGGTTGAGTCAGTTATTACCAAAAAGCGAAAAACCGCGCATTTTAGATATTGCTTGCGGCACAGGTCGAACTTTAAAATTCATCGGCGCTACTTTGCCAAAAGCATCTTTATATGGGGTTGATTTATCTCATACTTATTTGCGAAAAGCCAATCAATTATTATCGGAAACCCCAGGAGAATTGCCGCAATTGATACAGGCTAATGGAGAGGAATTACCTTTTCGGGATAATTATTTCCAGGCAACTACTAGCGTTTTTCTCTTCCACGAACTACCGTATTTTGCCCGCCAGCGAGTAATAGAAGAGGCTTTTCGGGTGACTGAACCGGGGGGAGTTTTTATTATTTGCGATTCGATTCAAGCTGTGGACTCTCCAGAAATGATGCCGGCGATGAAAGGTTTTACTACCAGCTTTCACGAGCCTTATTACAAGCATTATGTTACTGACGATTTGGTAAAGCGTTTGGAGAAGGCTGGGTTTGTAGGTGTTTCAACGGAAAATCATTTTATGAGCAAATATTGGGTGGCGAAAAAACCTAATGTTGCCTCTCAAAATTAATTGTTAAACTGTGGTCGATAAAACTAAATAGCGAAGCAAACCGAGGCGCGTCACCCATTCTAATGCCGAGTTAATTTGACTGGCATCTTTTCTCTGGGAGAAAGCAGCTACTTTTTGCAACATGGCATAAGTTGGCAAAGTATTAAAGGTAATGTCGTCTATTTCAAAGGGTTTTAAACCAGAAATTTGAGCGATTTTTTGATAATCTGCTATGGTTATAGAATTGACATAACCGTATGTTTTTGCTATGGAGCTTTCAAATAATTTACTCAAAAATGCAGTAAAAAAAAAGTGTAAGGCTGAGGTAGAGACAAAATCAGATAAAGCAATTTTGCCGCCCGGTTTTAAAACCCTAATTGCTTCTTGAAAAAACTTTTCTCGACTGGGAAAATGAAAAATACATTCTACGGCTAAGACGACATCGAAAGAATTATCGTCAAAGGGCATTTGAGTAGCATCGCCTTGATAAAATTCAATGGAGTTATTAGGGCGAGCTAATACCTTTTCTTTAGCTATGGCAATTTGGCGATCGTCTATGTTTAATCCTGTTAATTGAACTCCAGAGAAGTTGTCATTAATACTAGAAATTGTGCCGCCAAAGCCACAGCCAACATCTAAAAGAGAATCTCCAGATTTAATCTGGGCAGGTTGATAAACTTTTTGCGATAATTTTTCTGCTGCTATGGCAAAACCTTCAACTGTTCCTTCAGCCAAATTAGGATTTTCCCAATAACCCCAGTGAACGTGATGGCCGAAAGTCCCTTGAGTCATCTCGTCTTCCCAGTTGGCTAAGATCGAATCGAAATAAGGTAGATTAATTGCTGCTTTGGACATGGTTTTATGCTTTTGGGAATAGCAAGCATTATAGTGCTATTCGCGTTCTTGAGTAGATCGGGGCTTAAACTGGTGGGTAGGTTGTTTTGCAAAATAAAAGTTAACTAATTATGGCTACAACAAATCCCGAAACCGTTTCTAACGAAGAGTTCTCCAATGAAGAGACAATGGAAGATTCTATGGACATGAGCTATCTGGACGAAATCGAAACTGTCATTAGCGGCATGGCCGAAGAGCAAAAGGTGATGGTGGCCAAAAATGATGCGGGCCATCTCTGGAAGTTCAAATACGGCAGCGCTGAGGTGTTCGTAAAACTGACTGGGGAAACTGACGACGATACCTTTACGGTTTGGTCTTATGTCTTGAAGCTACCCGCCAAAAACGAACCCCAATTAATGCGCAGGCTGTTAGAAATGAACTGGCTTTATACTATGGAGTCTCATTTTGCGATTGTTGACGAGCAAATTGTTATTGTAGCGAGTCGAACGGTGGCGGAATTATCTCCCGGAGAAATTTCTAGAGCGATCGCCATCGTCGCCACCCTCGCCGACGATAACGACGATGCCTTACAAGCAGAATTCGGACAGTAGATATTGTTAATTGCTAATTGAAGCAAAAAACTCAATGTGTCATTGCGAGACGGCGGGAAAAGGAGTTAAATTTTTGGGAAAATGGTTAAATCAGCCGAAGCAATCTCATAGGGCTATAGAGATTGCCACGGGGGGTCTTAACGAAGAAACATAAGACTTAACTCAAACCCCACCCCCCCCTCGCAATGACAGTTTGAAACCTAATGACTATTTGGCGCTTAATTCCGCCCTTAGAGGCGGAGGGAAATTTACAGATGGCGATCGACGAGTGGTTGCTAGAGGAACATCGGCGTTTGAAGACACCCCCAACGCTGAGGTTTTATACTTGGCAACCGATCGCTCTTTCTTTGGGCTACCACCAAAAGCGCTTCCCCGAGTTTTGGCAGGATTTGACTTGGCGAGGAACTCAATTAGAGTTAGTGAGGCGACCTAGTGGGGGGCGAGGGGTGTTGCATCAGGGAGATTTAACTTATGCGGTGGTGGTGTCGGGTATTGGTGGGAGTCGGATGGCGGCTTATCGAAAGATTTGCGAGTTTTTAATTGAAGGTTGGCGATCGCTCGATATAGAGTTAGTTTACGGCGATGCCGGCAGGGGTTATATTCACAACCCCAATTGTTTTGCTACTGCCACTGGAGCGGATTTAGTTTTGCCCAACGGGGTTAAGTTAATCGGTAGCGCTCAATTAAGGCGCGATCGCTCGATTTTACAACACGGTTCGATTTTGTTAGAACCGGATTTAGATTTGTTTGCTAAGGTCTTTGGCGAAGAAGCTCCAGGAGAAGTTTTGGAGAGTTTGCAAAAGTTGTCTCCAAAGATAAACGCGACGGGAGAAACTTTGAGAACGATAGTTATAGAAGCGTTGGTGGAGGCGGCGGGGCGATGTTTCGATGTCGAGTTTGCGGTGGAACCTTTGTCGGAGGGGGAGTGGGAGGCGATCGCGAATTTTCGTCGCCAACGGTAGAACGGGCATCTTGCCCGTTCTACTCTGAAACTTCAGACCGAGAGCCCATCGCGCACCAGAAACCGGGTTTTTGCGAAAAACCCGGTTTCTCAAACGTTTATAGCGCTACCATTAGCCATTAACGATCTGCCGAATACATGGGCGGGGTACCAAAAACTTGAGTCCAGTAATGTTTGTAGTTAACGCTGCCGCGATCGCTAGGCAAGTAATAATAACCTACTCCTATTTCTTCGACGTCGGGGGCGAGTATATTCGCCCGGTGTCCTGGACTCTCCATCCATGCTTGTACAACTGTTTCTGGAGTGAGAAAACCTGCGGCAATGTTTTCGGCTGCTACGGAGTATTGATAACCTGCCCTGGTCATGCGGTCCCAAGGTTCCGAACCGTCTAGGGCGATGTGGTCGAAAAAGTCTTGCATTGCCATGTCTTGACTGTGATGGAGGGCTACTTCGTTGAGAACTAGATTGAGCTTTACTGGTTGTAAACCATATTTAGCTCTTTCTTTGTTGGTTAGTTCTACTACACGGTCGATAAAGTAGCGATCGCGACCGCGATTAGAAATACCGAGGCGGGACATTAAGTTGCGGTTTGCCATGAGGCGTTCGCGAAGCGTTGCGGATGCAACATCGCTCGTTTCCGTCTGCTCTTGGGAGGAAGTTTCTATCTCCTCTGCCATAGCTTTATTTTGGGGGATAGCCGCTCCGCAGAATAAATAAGCTATAACTAGGAATAAGGAAGCGATCGTATTCGATTTGAATTTTCCTAGCAACAGTTTAATAATATTGGTTTTTGCTGTTAGTTTATTGTAATTCATAATTTTAACCCCTCTTAGCTTGTTTTTTTAGTCTTTAGCTTTCTCTTTATAGTTCGGAAGTATTGGTTGGTTTTTCCGGAGAAAAAACTAATTGTTTGAGAATTAAATTCTTAAACAAGCACTAACATCAAAAACTAGAAAAAATCGTTAATTAGTGTGCGCTTCCTTAGCTGTCACACTGTCTGTTAATAGAGATTAACCGTCTTTTACCGCAGTTAACAGGCATCAAACGGAAATATTTCGCTAATAAGGAAGTTAAGGTAAATAATAAATTTTTGTTAATTGTAGGATGCGCTGCGGCGCACCTTACAATACAATCCGTAGGGTGCGCTGCGGCGCAGCTTACAACCCATTTCGGCAAACATGATAAAATTTAATCTGTCTTTAGCGATTCAGATATATAAATCGCTAAAGCGATTACTACGAACAGCTACTACCTAGAAAGAATCTACTTTATGCCATCAAATCTTAACGGTCCGTCGCCAGATACTCTTTTTCCCATGCCAGGAATGGAAAGAGTTTGTTATTTAAAAAATATCATCAAAAATCCTAATATAATAGTTGGAGATTACACCTATTATGACGATTTTGAGAATACCGAAAATTTTGAAAAAAACGTGCTTTATCATTTTGATTTTATTGGCGATAAACTCATTATCGGCAAATTTTGTTCCATCGCTTCCGATGTCAAATTCATAATGAATGGAGGAAATCATAGAACAGATTGGCTGACAAATTATCCCTTTCCCATTTTTCAAAATGGTTGGGAAATTGCGATGCCGGAGGAATGGCCTAATAAAGGAGACACGATTATCGGTAACGATGTTTGGCTCGGTTATAATGCGACGATTATGCCGGGAATTAAAGTAGGAGATGGTGCGATTATCGCGACTAATTCTGTGGTGACAAAAGACGTTCCACCTTATGCGATGGTAGGGGGAAATCCGGCAAAGATTATTAGAAAAAGATTTGATGAGGAAACGATTTCTAAACTTTTAGAAGTTCGGTGGTGGGATTGGGATATTGAAAAGATTACTGCCAATTTAAAAACGATTTGCAGCGGCGATATCGATGGTTTGATGAAATTGGCAAATTAAAAATAAATAAAAAGCGGCATCTCAGAAACCAGGTGTTTTGAAAAAACCTGGTTTCTTGCTCCAAGTATCTCAGAAACCAGGTTTTGCCGGAATTACCTGGTTTCTTGCTCCCTAAAAAGGAATGTCTTCATCGTCATTGTTTTTTATGCCATTACCTAAAGCATTTTGAGCTTGTTTAATTTTGGCAAACAAAGAGGAACGAGAAGAGGATTTTTTCGCAGTCAATTTATCTAAATTGTATTTAGCCTTAATCTGGTTCAATAACTCTTTAGACATCGGTTCGGAGGGGGCTTGAAAATCTTTTGCCGTAACTACTGGCACTCTCGGTCCTAATTTTTCTTGGCGCATATCTGGCAGTCTAATTAAGAAATATTTCCGCCGATGTTGAATAGATTCTGCTTTATTATCGATTTCTTCTAAAATAGCTGCCACTTGAGAAACATCGTGTTGGGAAATAGCAACTCTAATTTCGAGATCGTCTAAAGGGATTCCTAATTTTTCTGCTTTAGCTAAAATTTCTGGAGGAATATGAGAATCAATAGGGGGATTAATTGCCGCCGACATTTCTGCTAATGCTTTTTTAACGCTTTCTTGAGCCGTTTCTACTGTTTGATAATTGACATTAGTATTTTCCGAACTATCGCCAACAATTACTTGCAGTTGGTTGGCGGTATCGGTTAATAATTTGATGGCTTCGTTAAGGCGATCGTAATTCATATTTTTGGGAATGGGGAATGGGGAATGGGGAATGGGGAATGGGGAATGGGGAATGGGGAATGGGATAGAGTTTCAGATAAAAGATTGTTAACAATCAATTTAGGATTGCTTTATTATCTTACGAAAGTAGAAATAATTTCTGGGATGCTCTAAAATACGACAGAAGGAAAAACCAACATCTTGCCTGTTTTGAAGAAAGCAACCCAGATGTTCGGGGATTAGTCGGACAAAGATATGGGGGAGGCTGCCTCCGGATTGTCGCAGGAACAGTGCAAAATATAAAAAAAGATTAAAATTAATTTCTCAATGAAACCTACTCCCAAGCGAACAACCAGAAAAATGCCAAATCGAAGTCGGTTACTAAATAGCCTGCTAACTGCCGTTTTGACAATAATAGCTAACCCCTTGCTGTGGAAACAACCGCCAGCATCGGCGGCAACTGGGGCCTATTGTCGTCTGTCGCCAGAAGCGATCGCCCAAAAAGAAAACCTCCGCCAAGCTGCCCTTACCGGCAATTCCCAAGCTGAAAGAGAGTACAAAGACTTATTAGTCCAACACGCCCGAGAGGTGGGCAACTGTCGGCTGCGAACCTGGCCCCGAACTCAAGCAATTTGGTTGCGACTCTATCCCTGCGATGCCCGCCCCGGAGAATTAAACCGCCTCATGGACGATATTGTTAACAAGGGCTATAACGAGGTTTACATCGAAGTTTTTTACGACGGTCAAGTTTTGCTCCCCGTCAATAATAACCCCACCGCCTGGCCCTCGGTCATCCGCAACGCCGGTCCTTATAATGACGTGGATCTATTAGCTCAAGGTTTGGCTGCTGCCCGAGAAAGAGGTTTGAAAGCTTACGCTTGGCTATTTACGATGAATTTTGGCTATACCTATTCTCAAAGAAGCGATCGCCAAAATGCCCTCGCCCGCAATGGGGCCGGTCAGAGAACCATAGATGTCGTTCCAGATAATAAGGATTTACTAGACCAAATGGGAGAAAGTCATGCCTTCCATACTTTTGTAGATCCCTACAGCCCCGAAGCGCGACAAGATTATGCGACATTGGTAAATGAAGTTGTCAAGCGCAGACCGGAAGGAGTTTTATTTGACTACGTTCGCTACCTCCGAGGAACTGGGGAAGCATCGGTGGCGAGTAACGTTAAAGATTTATGGGTTTACGGCGAAGCGTCCCAACAGGTATTGTTGCAGCGGGCAAAAAACGATAAAGGCAGGGAGTTGATTAGACGGTTTTTAGACAAAGGATATATTACCTCTAACGATGTCTCGGAGGTAAATCGACGCTACAGCAACCAAGACAGTCCTCTCTGGCCAACGGTTTATTCCCCTACTACCACCGCTTCTGCCGAACCTACGCCAGTCAGTGGCGGGACTTTGCAGCAGCAACTTTGGGAACTTAGCGTCGCCCATGCCGCCCAGGGAATTTTGGATTTTCTCTCTTTGGCGGTTAAACCGGTTCAGAGAAGAGGTATGCCGGCAGGGGCGGTGTTTTTTGCAGGTGGCAATACCAGAATTCGCGATAAGGGTTTTGATTCTCGCTTGCAACCTTGGGACCAATTTCCTGCGGATATAGAATGGCATCCAATGGCTTATGCTGTTTGCGGGGAAAACGACCCGAGTTGTATCATTTCTAGGGTTGAAAGAGTTTTGCAGATGGCACCGGCGGGTACGAAGATTAAACCTGCCCTCGCCGGTTTGTGGGGGGCACCTCTTACCAATCGTCCTTCTCTAGAAGTTCAGATGCAGGCCCTCCGTCGGGCGGCACCGCAAATTGACGCTGTAAGTCATTATTCTTATGGGTGGCAGGAGATAGAAGCTACGCGATCGCGCAAGTCTTGTCGTCTGTAGCTAGACAGTGGCTTAAGAAACCCGGTTTTTTGAAAAAACCGGGTTTCTGAGATATCAGCAAGCATTACAACTGGCCATAAATGTCAGTGTTTCAAGTTAGTGGCCACTTTCCTGTCGTGGCAAGCTTGGGAAAATAATAAGATAGAATCAAAAAGCTTAAAATACTGTCCCTTTTACCAATTTTGAGTGTAAATCTGGACCTTAGAGCAAGAGGAAAAACTATGACCAACGAAAATATGCCACCCCAAACAGAAATGCCGCCGTCAGTCATGGAGTTAAATTCGGAGCCTTGGGACGAAGAAGATAGCGACATCGAAGCTGAAGAAGAAGAGCAAATTATTATCGAGGCCTTCGATCCGAACTTAATCAAGGTTGAAACTAGACCGATGACCATCGATTTAGTTTTATCTAGGATAGCCCACGAAGAACTAGATTTAGCTCCCGACTTCCAACGTCAAGCGGGTATCTGGACTAACTCTGCTAAAAGCAGACTCATCGAATCTATCCTAATTCGCATTCCCCTGCCAGCATTTTATATGGATGCCACTAACGAAGACAGGTGGTTAGTTATCGATGGGTTGCAAAGATTAACTGCTATGAAACAGTTTGTCTTGGATAAGGATCTAACCTTGAAAGGTTTAGAATTTCTACCCCAACTCGAAAATAAAAGTTACGACGAATTACCTCGAAATTTCCAAAGGCGAATTTTAGAAAGTTTGCTGACTGTTTATGTTATCGAAAAAGGCACGCCGCCAGAAGTAAAGTTTACGATTTTTAGAAGGATAAATCGCGGCGGTTTGCCCCTATCGCCCCAGGAACTTCGCCACGCCCTCAACCAGGGTAAGGCACCAAAGGTTTTGGCGACTTTGGCAGATTCGGAAGAGTTTAAAGAGGCAACGGGGATTAGGGATTGGCGGAAAAAAAGGATGGTAGATAGGGAGTTTGTTTTGAGGTTTTTGGCTTTTAATATTACTCATTATCAGGAGTACAATTCTAAGAGTTTAGATGTGTTTTTGAACGACGCAATGGTTGAGATAAATAAAATGTCAGATGAGGATATAGGGGTATTGGAATCTAAGTTTACTAAGGCGATGAGTGCGGCTAACACAATTTTTGAGAAGTTTGCTTTTCGCAAGCGAGAAAGAGATGATTTGGAGAAGAAATATTCGATTAATAAGGCTTTGTTTGAGTCGTGGTCGGTGAGTTTGGGAAATTTAACGGAAGAACGGATAAAGACTTTGATAGAAAGAAAGGAGGTTTTGAGCGATCGCTTTATTAATTTAATGGCTGATGATGAAGATTTTCAAGCAGCTATTTCTCATGGAACTAGCACTATTGGCAAGGTTAAATATCGCTTTAATAAAATAGAAAACTTAATAAAAGATGTTTTGTCGCTACCCGGATAATCTGGTATTTTATAATCGAACATGAAAATAAAAAATAATGCTTTTGGAGCGTCTCTAATAGTCTTACTGGGATGTGGAATTGGTAATCCTTCCTTGGTTAGGGAAAAAGCTCAAAATGTAATTGATGCTCCAGGTTCGGAGTTGGCAGAAAGCTACTTGCAGAAAACTCCGGCGAGGGCGATCGCTCCTAATTTAACCCTCGAAGAAGCTAAAGAAATTCAACAACAATTCCTGGGAGAAATCAGGGAAGAATTAGGTCCGGTTGTCGGTTATAAAGCTGGATTAACTAGCGAAACTGCCCAGCAACAATTTAATGTTTCCCAACCGTTATTAGGAACTTTATTCCAACAAATGCTGCTGCCAAACGGTCAAATTATCTCGCCTCAGTTTGGCAGTCGCCCCATGAGTGAAGGAGATTTAATGGTAAGGGTTGGCAGCGAGGAAATTAATAATGCTAAAACTCCTCAAGAAGCATTGGCGTCTCTGGATGCGGTGATTCCTTTTATCGAGTTACCAGATTTAGTTTACAGTCCAGATGTTAAATTAAATGGGCCGGCTATTTTGGCGATTAATGTTGGTGCCAGATATGGGGTTGTGGGGGAACCGATTTTGTTATCTCCCACTGAAGAATGGGAAGGTCGTTTAAAGAATTTGACTTTGGAAATATTGGATGCCGATGGCAAAGTTTTAGCGACGGGAAAGGGGAGTAATTTATTAGGAAATCCTTTAAATGTGGTGTTGTGGATAAGGGATAGTTTGCGGGCGGAGGGGAAACAATTAAGGAAAGGAGATTTGTTATCTTTGGGAACGATTACGCCGTTGATGCCGGTGAAACCCAATACTTCTATTAGGGCGCGATATACGGGGTTGAAAGCTGATGAGACGGTGGAGATTTTTGTGGTTTTTGAGGAGTAGGTGATTAATTAATAATTAATAATTAATAATTGGGTTGTTGGTGGGGAAAAAAAGTTTGGTTGGCAACGGATTTTTTTAACGGATTTAACGGATGGGTTTTGGGTGGGTGAAAAAGTTTGGTTGGCAACGGATTTTTTTAACGGATTTAACGGATGGGTT
>CAZSTZ010000049.1:10949-12787 GCA_964609515.1 uncultured bacterium
GTGAAAAAGTTTGGTTGGCAACGGATTTTTTTAACGGATTTAACGGATGGGTTTTGGGTGGAAAAAAAAGCCAACCAACCTCGATCGCCCTCCAAAAACCCAATTATTCATTGTTAATTGTTAATTATTAATTGCTAAGGAAACTTTCCAACCATTTCGCTATGGGGTCGAAGTTTTGCCAAATATCGGAGTCGAGGAGAATTTTATCTGAAGTGGCGATCGCTTCCTCATAACCTACAAAATGACTAATCTCCGACTCCTCAAACATCTTTTTCCCCTCCACAGTAATCCACTCTCTAATCCATTCCATCGCCTTATACTTAATTCTCTCCTCCACCTCCGCAGTAGTCTTAGGAATAGGAGAAACCACAAATCTCACTTCTGGCGTTAAAGATAATTCCCGGCGTCGGGTTTTAGAAGCTAACAAACCTCGGACTAGATTTTTAGTTCCAGTTTCAAACTGGGGGTTGGGGTAGAAAGAAGCGATCGCCACATCCGCCAAATCGAAAATAATCGGACTATTAAAAGTAGTAATCCCCGCGTGGGTGTCGCACAAAATTACATCCGGTTTAAAAGGCAAATCCCCCAACATCACCATCAACTCCCGCAAAGGATTTCTCTCCTTGCGATACCAAGACTCAAGATTAATAATGTCCAAAAGACGGGCATAATTAGCAGTAAAAATACCCGCCGGCAAACAATAAAGTTCGTCAGTATCCGACAGGCGTATCAAATGTTCGGAGAACTCCGGTTCTACTTCCTGTTCCAAACTCAGAAAAATATCCACCAAACCCTGTCCTTGCTTAATTTCCGACTCCTTGCCAAACAACGCAGGCAAACCCGGCGCCTCCAAATCCCAATCCAAACAAAGGACGCTGCGACCTCGACTTGCCAAAATTTTCGCCGTATATGCCAAAGCAGTAGAACAACCCACACCACCCCGATAGGAGTAAAACGTAGCGACGATAGGGCGATCGAGTTTGCGGTCTAAATGGGAGGGAAATTTTATCGTTTCCAGACTGGGTTGGCGGGCGACAGATTCCGGCCAAAGAGGAATATCTTCAAGGTCCGAGTCAAGAAACAGATCGGGAAAGCGATCTCGTTGTTCGGGAGTTAAAACATCAATCCATTCAATAATTAAATCTTCGAGACCTTTGAGAACTATTTCTTTCCTTTGATAGTGCGGTATTCTCTCAAATCCTGGGGAAACGATCGACATCCGCCAACCAATAAACGGATCGGGTTGAACCCGTAACTCCTCTATTTTCAAATTGGAATTTGCCATATTCTCTTGGATGCGTTCTTTGATTTCATTTCGATTCATTTTTTTGCTCCTTTTAATCGCGAGATTTACTCTGTATCCATCTGCTCAATTTTTTTGCACCCTCGACTAACTCTTGGTTGTTGATACCAGTTTTAATCGGAATCTCTTTCTCGTAACGCCAATCAGTAGTCCACTCTTCCAGAAAGAATGTTTGGACGCCTTTTCGATCCTGAAGTTCAAACAGTCTTAATTTGGATGCTTGCCACAAAGAACGCAGATTGTGTCCTTCGCTACCATGTCGGGGAGACCTAATGCTCCTTTTTTGCAAAAATGCTTTGAGACTGCATTCTATGGCATAACCTGCCATGTAAAGCGAACCTACTGAATCGGGCCTTTCTTTTAAAATAGCTTCCGCATCGGCCAATCGTTGCTCTGCCACAATTATCCAATCTTGAGCTGTGGTCGGTTCCACTTAAATTTCTCCTACCCTCCTAATTTTTATGTTAGTTTAAATTAAAATTATCTCTTAAACTCTCGGAACGGGCAAGATGCCTGTTCTACGTTCTTTTTTTAA
>CAZSTZ010000049.1:12887-31901 GCA_964609515.1 uncultured bacterium
CAGGCAAGATGCCTGTTCTACGTTCTTTTTTTAACAGGCAAGATGCCTGTTCTACGTTCTTTTTTTAACAGGCAAGATGCCTGTTCTACTGTAATATGACAACTTCCTGGATAATTAATGCTGCTTGGGCAGTAGCCTCTATTTTCTTAGCCGAAATCGTCCGCGATTCTTACCACGTTATCGCCCATATTTTGCCTCCTTTATCTCGCTGGCACGCCTGGCATCATCGCGTTTTTCGCCCTAATTTAACTCCCGTTAGCGATAAAGTTTACCGTCAAGCTTCCTGGTATCACGACGTGCCAGAAGCAATCGTAATGTTATTTTTTACCTTGCTTTTTTGGGGTTTAATCTTTATTTGGATGCCAGAATCTAAATGGGGACCGTTATTTGGTTGTCTCTATGCTTTGAGTTTTTTATTGCCAGCGATCGCCCGCGCCATAGGAGTACCAAAAGCAGACGAATTAACAGACTTAACTCATTTACCCGGTCCGTTTTTAACCCCCCCTTCCGGTCTTTTCGTCAACCGAACTTACCATTGGCGGCATCATTTCGACAATCAAAATGCTTACTTTTGCGGTACTTTAACTTTGGTGGATAAACTCATGGGAACTGCACTTTCTCTTAAAGGTAAAACTGTTGCCGTCACCGGTGCTTCTGGAACTTTAGGTCGCGCCCTTTTATTACATCTCCAAAAAGCAGATGCTAAAGCGATCGCCCTAACTTCCAAACCTCAAACCGTGACGATAAATATCGATGGCGAAGAACGAGAAATTCAAACCGTCACTTGGCAAATAGGCAAAGAAAAAGAACTGGCAGAATTATTAGAAAAGGTCGATATTTTAGTCTTAAATCACGGCATTAACGTACATGGAGAAAGAACCCCAGAAGCAATATCTCAATCCTACGAAGTCAACACTTTCTCCAGTTGGCGCTTGATGGAATTGTTTTTTGAAACGGTTCGCGATAACGAAGATATTGCTTGTAAAGAAGTCTGGGTTAACACCTCCGAAGCAGAAGCTAATCCCGCTTTTAGTCCTCTTTACGAACTAACAAAACGCGCTTTAGGAGATTTAGTTACTCTGCGAAAATTGGATGCTCCATGTGTAGTGAGGAAGTTAATTTTAGGACCTTTTAAGAGCAACTTAAATCCTATTGGCGTGATGTCTGCCGATTGGGTGGCGGAACAAATTGTTAAGTTAGCCAAAGCGGATTTTAGAACTATTATTGTTACGGTTAATCCTTTAACTTTTGTGACTTTGCCAATTAAAGAGTTGTTAGTTTCGACTTACTTTAAAATGTTTAGTCGGCGGTCAAAAGATGCGATAGAATCTGGTTCGGTTGCCGAAGTTTCTGTTAATAAATAGTGCGATGTAGGGTGCGCAATGCGCACCTGACAACAAGATTGCTTTCGGTTGCTAAAGTGTTTGTTAATAAATAATTAACTTAATAGTACGATGAGGTATGGCAAATGATGACATTTAATAATGTAGTTGAAGCAATTCAGAATCTTTCTACAGACGAAAAAGAGGAAATTCAACTATTGTTGAAGCAATACATTCGTGAAGAACGTCGCGACAATATTTATGATAACTTTAAGTCAGCGCAAGTAGAAGAAAAAAAAGGAGAATTGAAGTTTTCTTCTAATATTAACCAACTCAAACAACTCATAGAAGAATAATTATGGAAGTAACTTTTAGTTCCTCTTTTAAGCGTGCCTTTAAAAAGCGCATTCAAGGTAACACAGATTTAGAAAAGAGGTTTTGGCAAAAAGTGGAACAGTTTACTTTAGACCCATTCAATCCAAGCTTAAAAACCCACAAACTATCGGGTAAGCTTAAAGAATTGTGGAGTTTTAGTGTCGATTATGATGAAAGAATTTTGTTCTATTTTACAGAAGATGGAAAGGCTGTCTTTGCAGATATTGGCAACCATGATGAGGTTTATTAATTGGCAGGGCGAAAAAGAGTTAAAGTGGGTTGGGTGGAACGCAGACCGAACCCAACAGAATAAATTAATAAGTTTGTTTTTGTTGGGTTTCGCTGTCGCTTCACCCAACCTACTTTAACCACTAAAATTGTGGGTAGTTTTCCCTCGTACTCATACTCAACAAATACCATCACCCAGCAGAAACCGGGTTTCTGCGAGAAACCGGGTTTCTTAGGTCTCGAAGCAAATACCATCACCCAGCAGAAACCCGGTTTCTTAGCTAGTAAGGTGCGCCGCAGCGCACCTTACAATTGGTTTTTGTTGGGTTTCGTTTCACTCCACCCAACCTACACGCTTACTAATAAAAATCGTTAAAGCGATTACTACGAACAAACTAATTCAATTGCTAACTCAATAGCAGCTTTCATACTCGTAGCATCGGCTATCCCTTTTCCCGCTATATCAAAAGCAGTTCCGTGGTCGGGAGAGGTTCTAATAAATGGCAACCCAATAGTTGTATTAACTGCTAAATCAAAAGCCATTAATTTCACCGGAATTAATCCTTGGTCGTGATACAACGCTAAATAACCATCGGCAGCTTTAGTATTTTTAATCTTATTTAAACCTTGCCACGCTTGACCGGGTTTTACCCACATCGTATCTGGGGGTATCGGTCCTAATAATTGTACTTCGGGGAAGCGATCGCTCTCTTTCTTCAACCACGGAATTAACCACTCTTTCTCCTCTTTTCCTAACTTCCCATCTTCCCCGCTATGAGGGTTTAAACCAGACACAACAACAGTCGGTTTTTCTATGCCGAAATCTTCCCGCAAACAACTTATTAATAATTCCAGTTTTAATGTCATTAATTCTGGAGTTAAAGCCTGGGGCACTTGACATAAAGGAATATGCGTGGTAGCTAACAGAGTACGCAACACGAACTCGCTGTGGGGCGACTTGGCGACGAACAGCATCCCAAACTTTTCGACCCCGGCCCGTTCCGCCAGCAGTTCCGTTTGGCCCGGATAATCGTGGCCCGCAGCTTGCCAATAATTCTTAGCGATGGGGGCAGTGACGATGCCGTGGAACTCTCCTGCCAGAGTTCGGGCGATCGCCTCCTCTAAATACCTAAAACTCAATCCCCCACTAACCGCATTCCCCCTACCGGGGACGATATCTGCATCCCACCCCACATCTAAAATCTTGAGATGTTCGGGGTTTGCCAGCAGTTGTTTCTTTCCCAAAAGTTGATAGGTTTGCTCTAAAACCTTCTGGGTGCCGATTATGGTAAAGTCGCAATTGTCAGCAATGGCAGGTTCTGCCAAAGCCTTCAACACAACTTCGGGGCCGATGCCCGCCGGATCTCCTAAAGTAATAGCTAAACGAGGCCGCATATTTTCTCTTTCCAATACCAAAGCAAGTTAAACTTTAAAATAATCTAAAACGCAATTTATCAATCCAAAGGAGACTTAAAGGATGTCTGGTGAAATCTTTAATGCAGCGATATTGTCTTTTGTTGTGATTTTAATCGGTTTAGCCGGCGGCTTTGCGCTGTTAAAACTCCAAGGCGGCGAAGAATAAAGTCAGATAAACTAAGAAACCGGGTTTCTCTGGCGAAACCCGGTTTCTCAAAACCCGATTTTTGCGAGTGCGAGCTACCATGAGGGGCAAAGGCGATCGGCAAAAACCGGGTTTTGTTTGTAAATTGTTAAATTATAATAAGCTTAGGGGCTTGGGATTAAAACTAGGCCGTAAGTTTCCTACCGATAGTTTTAATAAGCAAAACCAATGAATACTGTAACTGATTTCGTACAAAAAGGATTTCGCACCAGCTTAGGCGCTGCTTCTTTCTTGGTGGAAACTCTACAAGATCCCAATAAACGCGACGAAAATTTGCAAAAGTTAAATTCCAATTTTAATTCAATGGATTTTACTCAGCTAACCGAAGAGTGGGCTGAAAAAGGCGAAGTTACCGAACGCGAAGCCCGGACTTTTGTAGATAATATGCTACAGCAGAAGGGCAGTGACAGTAGCAGTAATTCGGACGAGCTTTCAGATTTCCCCAGAAATACAACTAACGATAATGCAGCTCGATCCAATTTACAGCTAGAACTTCAGGAGTTGACTGCGGAAATTATCGCTTTGAGGACAGAATTACAACAGTATCAAGAGTCTAAACCTGAAAATTAGTTCTTAATTTCTGGCGAACTTAAATATCCGATACCACGAACCCCTACTAGACCGGCGATTAGATTTGGCCTAGTGGGGGTTATTTTTAGCAGGCCTTTTGCAAAAGTCACCCAAAAAATCTTTGTCTCTTGACTTTTGTTTTTTGCCTTTTCCCTTTTCCCTTTTGCCAGTTTCTGCAAAAAGTCTAGTCATTATCCCATTTTTCATCGCCTATTAAATCGGCTAATCTATCTCGTAGTAAAAAGTTGCATTCTTCTAATTCGCCCTCTACGCAGGCCCATTCCCGGGCGGGGATGTATTGGCAGAGAGTGTAAATCGGTTGCTGACGACTAAGGACGCCCTTATGCACGAGGTCTCGTGCTTCGTCTTTGATTACGTCTAATGAGTATTGAACTGTGGTGTAAGTCATAATCGCTTTTTTGGCCTCGTTCGAGTAATTTTTGCTGCTATCTAACAATATAAATCAAAAACCCGAAATTAAAACATTAAATTTTTCCGTATAGAAAGTTACAATTTTTTAAATTTTTTCCATAAAAATAACAAATGTCATCAAATCTCAACATTTGAGCGAGGGAGCTGGCTGTGGGCAAAAAGATGGGTTAAGAAGCGGATAGCGGAAACTTTAGGTTGGGCTCTCAACCCGTAGAGGATGAAACTAAGCTCTAGTCAGGATTTTGACTGAAGGAACGCCAAATAGCAACCCAAACCCCTTTAGTTATTGTCACCAAACGGGCGAGATGCATACCATGCTGAGTATTTATTTGTCAAGAATTATGGGTCGGGAAAAAAATATTATTAGCCTTAATCTTCTTTCTTGGGAAGGCCGCCAAACAAAATCTCAAGGGCTACGGCCTGGGCCTCGGACATCTGACCGTAGCAAAATACATAAGGAAGGCCCAATGGCAAATCCGAAACAAATAATTCTAAGGTATAAGGACTACCATAAATGACAAAAGCGCACAGTTCAGAATTTCTTAACAATCTCTTAAGCAATTCTTTTGCAACTTCGATGGCCGTGCCGAGCTGCCGAAAAGGATTGCCCCGAATAAACAGTTGGAGCATCGTCGCCGCAAAATCATCAGATAAATACTCCGCCCCAAAACTCGGAGAGTTACTATCTATTATTTGCAGTTGATAGCCCCGTTGCTGAGGAATGGCGATCGCTGGCGTATGATTGCCCAAAAACCGACAATTAAGCAGATCGTCAACCAAAATTAAATTGCGCAACCTTCCTTCACCCTGCCCCAAAGGCAACAAACCGCCACATCGCAGCGAGTGGCGCAAAATCTCGGCAGCAGTTTCGCGGGCATCTGGCTGTTCTAACTTTTCGTATAAATAATAAGAAGGATTGGGGGAAACTTCCCGGGGCATTTCCTTTTTTGGAAAAACTTTTGCCTTGGCCGCTTCGATACGTCGGAGAGATTCATCGATGCGTTGCTCCGAAATCCGTCCTGCTGCCACCGCAGCGCAGACGGCATTAACGACAACTTCGGCATCCAAAGGCATCAGCAAAATATCGGCCCCCGCTAAAACCGCTAAAACCGCAGATTCCTCGATACCGTAACGACGAGCGATCGCCCCCATCACCAAAGCATCGGTCGTTATTAACCCCCCAAAACCCAATTTTTCCCGCAGGCGGCGGGTCAAAATTTCGGCAGAAAGCGTCGCCGGGCGATCGGCATCCCAGGCAGGAATAGACAAATGGGCGCTCATCACCGAGTCAACTCCGGCAGCGATCGCCTCCACAAAGGGCGGCAGTTCGATTTCGGCCAGTCGAGATTCCGAATGGGGCAGCACCGGCAAGTCTACATGAGAATCTACGGCCGTATCCCCGTGACCGGGAAAATGTTTGGCCGTAGTTAACACTGGATATTGTTGCGCCCCCCGAATAAAAGCAGTCGCCAGTTGAGAAACAGTTGCCGGAGTTTCCCCAAAAGCGCGGACGTTAATTACTGGGTTGTCGGGATTATTATTAACATCCACCACCGGAGCTAAAACCCAGTTCAAACCGATCGCTACTGCTTCTCTGGCAGTAATAGCGCCCATTTTTTCGGCGTAAGTTTCAGCGAGGGTAGGGTTATCTCGGGGGAGGGTAGCGATCGCCATTGGCGGCGGAAACCAAGTCGCCCCGGCAAACCGCTGCCCCACTCCTTCTTCGATATCGGCAGCTATCAATAAAGGAACTTTCGCCCAAGACTGTAATTGTTGAGTCCGGGCCGCCAACTCCGCAGCGCTGCCATCCACCAACAAGACTCCACCAACGCCGAGGTCGGTTATCCAATGCTGGAGTTTAGCTGCTGGCGGTTCCCAGACGGGGTAGCGAATTTGGCTGTCAAATAGATGCCCGGAAGCTCGAACTACAACCATCTGGGCGACTTTTTCTTTTAAGGAGAGAGGCATTGATTTTGGGAATGGGGAATGGGGAATAGGGAATGGGGAATAGGCAAATTAGCCATTAGCCATTAGCAAAAATTGTTAAGTTTCGGAATTTTCAGCATCCCATTCTGGGTGTTCCCGTTCCCGTTGTTCCCGTTCTTCGGAAAGTTTGTTGAGCAGGGATATCATTTGGGTGCCCCTTTCCAAAGAGCGGTCTTCCACGAACAGGACTTCTGGAGTGCGGCGGAGGTTCATAACACGTCCTAACTCGCTGCGGACGTAGCCGGTGGCGGATTTTAAACCTGCCATCGTTTCTTCGCGGACTTCATCGGTGCCGTAGATGCTGACGAAGATTTTAGCGTGTTGGAGGTCTCCAGAGACATTGACATCGGTAATGCTGACTATGCCCATACCAACGCGATCGTCTTTGATGCCCTGGAGCAACATTTGGCTGACTTCTCTTTTGATTAAGGAAGCGACTTTGGAAACGCGACGACTTGTAGCCATAACTTTAACCTCCAGTTTTTCAAGACTGTTCTTATTGTAGTGCTTGAAGGGGTTGGGAGGTTTTGGAGAATAAAGTTGGAACCAATATGTGAACAATTCACGAAAATGTAACCAATTGGTGACAAAATTTGAGGGCCCCTGTGGGCAGTTGCAGAAAATGTCACCAATTTGGTGACAAAATTTGAGGGCCCCTGTGGGCAGTGGCAGAAAATGTTCACATATTGGTTACAAAATTTGAGGGCCCCCTGTCGGCAGTGGCAGAAAATGACACTAAATTGGTGACAAAAATTATCTACTATTGCTTGGAGCGCAGATAATCCCATCAAAAAAAACGATCGCCCCATTGAGAGCGATCGCTCCTATTGTTAAAATCTATCTGCCACAGAGTTTTAAAACAATGGAAGAAAAACAATTTACCATCGGCCAGAGAGTCAAATTAGTAGCCCTGCCTCCCTACATCAAAACCGCCGAACCGATGCCCATGCTTCGTCCCCCAAACGTAGTTCGCTTGGGAGAAGAAGGAACAGTTTTGGATCGGCGGCCTGGAGGTTATTGGGGAGTGCGTTTTGAAAAAGGAGCCTTTCTTTTAGACAGTCAATATATAGAAGCAGTGGTTCCACCGACTGCCCCACCGACTTCAGAAACTCCAGACGTTCCTCCCCAATAGTCAGACTACCTAAATAGGTCTTGGAGATTTTCGAGGAGGTCTTCTACCCTGGCAACAACTTCGTTAATCTTATCCACTTGGATGTACATATCGCTTGTGGGATATTTTTGCAGAACTTCCAGAAAAGAAATCCTACCATCATCTGCGGCTGCAAGGATAATAGCGGCCCGCAAAGCCTTATCGCTTTCGTAACCGCTGCGAGTAGTAATAACCTCACCGATGCTTTTTGCCACTGTTTCACCGGTCCGACTGTACAGAGCGTCGGCTAACTGGGCCACATCCACTCCCAGTTCTAAAGTCATCAACCCCCGAATAGTGTCGGGGTTGACATCGGATACTCCCACTGCTTGGGCAATGGTTTTAGTTTTCTCGCCAGTTTCGGCAAATGTCTGAAGATCTGCAATCTTAACGGGAGCTTGGATCGCTCCTCCAAAAACATTAACTACTATTCTTTCGGCAGCAACGGCATCAGTGCCAGTAATAACAACACCTGTAATTGCTCCCAGAAATACTCCTGGAATGCGGAAGTAATTTCCTAATTTCATCCTAAAAACCCCAATTTGAAAGTAATATAACCAGTTTCATACCATAGTTTAGGTTGGGCTTACGATTTTAACCCGGGTTCACTCTGGCAAAGAATTAATTAAGGTGGCGATCGCTCCATAACCCAACAGTCCCACAACTCCCCCCATCGCTAAGATACTCACGGGCACTAACATCCCTTTTAGTTTGACCAGACTTTCTGCCAACTCTCGTTGATAGTATTCTGCCAACTTTTCCAATGCCTCGTCCAAACGGCCCGTTTCTTCTCCAGTAACAACGGCCTGCATCGCCACTGGCGGTAATTTACGTTGCAAGCTCTCGCTAAGAGTAGCCCCTTTTTTAACTTGCTGTCGGGCTCTTTTCAAATTAACGGCCATTTCTTGGCTGGCAAAATCGCGGCTGCTGGCACACAAACCCCCCACCAAATCCAAAGCCGTCACGATGGGAACCCCACAACTCAAAGGCAAGCTTAACTCGCTAAAGTTTAACATCATACGGGCTTCGAGTATTTTACCTGCTAGGGGCAGTTTTGGCAGAATTTTTTGATAATTAAATAATAAGGCGGTTATTAAGAGGCAAATTATTATTAAACCTGGCAGTAAAAAACCTAATTTAACTAAAATCGCTAATGTTAGCAAGAAAAGACTAAAAGCAGTTGTCATTATTGCCCGATAAATCGAATTATAAACTTTTCTCCAGTTTTGTTGTTTGAGAGCATCTTCTCCCAAACGCTCGCAAGTTTCTGTTAAAGCGCCGCTGGCGGCACCGGCTTTAATTAAGTTAATTGTAAATTTATCGAAGTAGGCATTTGAAATTGCTAAAGCTGTAGCTAAATCTTCTCCTTTACCGACGGTTTTGCTGACTTTTTCCAGGTAGTTTTTGAAGGCAGGATTATTTTTAGGCGCTGCCATATTTAAGCTTTGTTGAAGCGGGATACCTGCTTTCAGCAATGCTGCTAGTTGATTGAAAAATTGAGCTTTTTGTTGTAGTTTCACTGCATTTGGGGAATGGGGAATGGGGAATTGGGAATTGGGAATAGTCTGTAGGTTGGGTGGAGTGAAACGGAACCCAACAACACAAGTCTTTTTTAGTATCTCAGAAACCTGAGTATTTCAGAAACCCGGTAATTCCGGCAAAACCGGGTTTCTTTACTCTCGTTATTCTTCTTCTATATTTAACAAATTTAACTGCTTTCCTCCTACCTCTTTTTTCTTCTCCGCAGACTTCAAAACTTCAAAACCCAAACGAACATCTAAACGTTTTTGCTCTTCTAATATTTCTCTAATTGTCACTATTTTAATTTTCTCGAAACTTTCCCCTCGATAAAGTTTGCTTTGATAAATTCCCGCTTTTTTGGCAGTAGTTAACATCGCATTAGTCGGTTCTTTTAAAGTAATAAATATTCCTAATTCTGCCCCTTCTAAAGTCATCGTGCCTTGCAAGTCGCGAAGATCTCCAGATTTAATATTACCAGATTTTACTTGCAAAATAATTTTTGCTGGTTCTCCCTTTTCTCCTTGAAAAAATGCCACTCCATCAATACCTTTATCTGCTCCTTTTTTCTGATTAATGATTGCCCGGTTATTGCTGTAGGTAAGGATAGCCCATTTTTCAAATTCTTTGCGGGTTCTGTCGTCTTTTTTATTAGCTAAAGCTAGTGCCGACTCCATGTCTTTAGGAATGCCGTTTAATTCTATTTGTTCTAAAACTCCTTTACCAAAAGCATCTTCGAGACGTTTTAAAATCAAACTGATGCTTTGGTAAGTAATATCAATTCCTATCCAGTGGCGGTCTAATTTTTGAGCGACGGCGACAGTAGTTCCACAACCGCAATATGCATCTAAAATTGTATCTCCTTCGTTAGAACTTGCTTTAATAATGCGTTCTAATAATGCCTCTGGTTTTTGGGTGGGATAACCGAGACGTTCTGGATCGTTAGCATTTAAGATATTTATCGGCCACCAATCTTCGGGAATTTTGCCTAAAGGATGGGGCTTATATACTTTATTAGTTCCTTTATGCTTGCCCCACATTGCATCATCTTTTCTACCAATTCCTTCAGCTTGGTATGCTATTCTAATTGCATCTGCATTAAACCGATATCCATCGCTTTTTGAATATCTAAAAATAACATCATGTCTTCTGCCAAAGTCTTTTTTAGGGGCACCGCCCCCTCGATAACACCAAATTATCTCGTTCCTAAAATCGCCACCTTGAGGACAAAAAACCGCATCCAAAACCAATTTTAAATAATGACTGGCAGTGGCATCGCAATGTAAATAAAAACTCCCCGTCGGTTTTAAAACTCGATAAATCTCTACCACTCGTAAAGTCATGCTAATTAAATAAGCAAGCAAACTACCTTTGCCTAAAACTTTAGTTAAACCTGCAATTAAATCGATGCTTTGGGAAGTAAATTTACCTTGGTAATTTTCGAGAATTTCTGCTAACCCTTGGTTCGCGAAATCGTCCCAAGTCCAAGTGTCGATAAAAGCTTGTGCTTGAGCTCTATCTTCTTTACCGACGTTATTATAAATTTGGTTATAATTGCGCTTAGAATTAAAGGGCGGGTCTATGTAACATAAATCCACAGATTCATCTTTAATATGTTTGCGCAAAACCTCTAAATTGTCGCCATAAAACAGTTGATTTTTGTTCGTCATTTTCCCAGCCTTTTGTTGGATTTATTTAACTCTATTTTTTCTAAAACATCTTTACCAAAAGCATTCTCAAAACGCTTGACAATTAAACTAATACTTTCCTCGTTAATATCAATTCCTATCCAGCGGCGGTTTAATTTATTAGCAACGAAAACCGTAGTTCCAGAACCGCAATAGGCATCTAAAACTGTATCTCCTTCGTTGGAACTTGCTTTAATAATACGTTCTAATAATGCTTCCGGTTTTTGCGTTGGATAACCCAGACGTTCCTTTTCTTCTCTGTTTAAAGTTTCAATGTCTATCCAATAATCCTCAGCAATTTTTCCCTCATCTAAATAGTATTTATAAAGTTTTCCCGTTTTTCGGTCTTTTTTCTCTTGAAATTGCCTCCCGCCAGCGTCAGTTTTTAATTTCATGTGGGAATTTTGCTTTCTAGGAATGGCAGCACCTTTGGGGTTAAAAATGTAGCGATCGCTTTTAGTGTAAAACAAAATTACATCGTGTTTTCTGCCAAATCTCTTTTTACTTTTACCGCCAATTGAATAACACCAAACAATCTCGTTTTGAAACTCTCCCCGCTGACTACAAAAAACCGCATCTAAGACCAATTTTAAATAATGACTGGCAGTGGGGTCGCAATGCAAATAAAAACTCCCCGTCGGTTTTAAAACTCGATGAATTTCTACCACCCGGAGAGTAATGCTAATTAAATAAGCAAGCAAACTATCTTTGCCTAAAACTTTAGTTAAACCGACGATTAAATCGATGCTTTGGGAGGTAAATTTGCCTTGGTAATTTTCGAGAACTTCTGTTAAACCTCGGTTCGCGAAATCGTCCCAAGTCCAAGTGTCGTTAAAAGCTGGTGTTTTGGTTCTATCTTCTTTGCCGACGTTATTATAAATTTGATTGTAATTGCGGTTAGAATTAAAGGGCGGATCGATGTAGCATAAATCGACGGATTCATCTTTAATATGTTGGCGCAAAACTTCTAAGTTATCGCCATAAAACAGTTGGTTTTTCTCGACCGTTTGCCTCATTTTTTCTCTAGATTTTCTAAACCATCCATTTCTGTCACTGCAAATTCTTTATTCATAGCAGCTATTTCAGCTTGAATCTCAGGGTCTTTTGCCATGGCCGCTAATTCTTCTTCTTCCGAAACAGAACGCGATAAAGCCTTATTTAATTTAACAAATTTTTGGTTATTTAACTTTGTCATAAAATTTAAAATTAGTTGTTTTCCTCACTAACAGCCTCTCAACTTTTTCCAGCAGACCAGAAACCCGGTTTTTTCAAAAAACCGGGTTTCTTAATTCTTGGGGGATTTCCTCCGCCCAAATTTAACGCTTAACCAACTTTTTAGTAATCTTCCGCAGGCGAATAGATTCGGGAGTAACTTCTACCAATTCGTCGGGTCCGATATACTCTAAAGCGCGTTCCAAACTCATCTCTACTGGAGATTGTAATTGTACCAATTCATCCCCCGTAGAAGAACGAACGTTACTCAATTGTTTGGTTTTGCAAACGTTCAAATCTAAATCTTGGGGGCGGTTGTGTTCTCCTACAATCATGCCCTTATAAACCTTCGTTCCAGGAGTAATAAAAAATACTCCCCGGTCTTCGGCATTTTTCAAAGCATAAAAAGTAGCTACTCCTTCCTCAAAAGCAATAATTACCCCGTTACGTCTGGTTTCAATTTCCCCAATAAAAGGTCGATACTCTAAGAAACTATGATTCATAATTCCTTCCCCGCGAGTTATGCGAAGAAATTCTCCTCGGAAACCAATTAAACCTCGGGCGGGCATCGCAAATTCTAGCTGAGTTCTGCCGTTAGTCCCCACCAGCATATCTAGCATTTCCCCTTTTCGTTGACCGATTCTTTCAATACATCCACCAACGCCTTCTTCAGGAGCGTCTAATACCAAACATTCAAAAGGTTCGCAAGGTTGACCGTTGACTTCTCGGTAAATTACTTGCGGTTGGGATACTTGAAATTCGTAACCTTCTCGCCGCATAGTTTCGATGAGGATTCCTAAGTGCAATTCCCCGCGACCGGAGACGGAAAATTTGTCTGGGGAGTCGGTTTCTTCTACTCGTAAAGCGACGTTAGTTTCTAATTCTCGTAAGAGGCGATCGCGCAATTTTCGCGAAGTTACAAACTGCCCTTCTTGACCGGCAAAAGGAGAATCGTTGACGCTAAAAGTCATCTGCAAAGTCGGTTCGTCAACTTTAATTAAAGGCAGCGCTTGAGGTTCGTTCGGACAAGTAATTGTCTCCCCAATATTAGCATCGGCAAAACCGGCAACCGCAACTAGATTTCCCGCAGAAGCTTCTTCAATTTCGATGCGTTGCAAGCCTTCAAATCCCATTAATTTTGTTACTTTGTATTTAGCAACTTTACCATCTTCTTTAACTATTGCTGCCTGCTGAGAAGCTTTAATTTTGCCATTATGAATTCGACCGATTATGATTCTGCCTAAATATTCGGAATAATCTAAAGTGGTGACTTGTAATTGCAAGGGTTTATCCGGGTCTCCCACTGGTGGCGGAACGTGACTTAAAATCGACTCGAAGAGACATTGCATATCGGTCGATTCTTTGTCGAGGTCTTCCGTGGCGTATCCCGCTAGCCCCGAAGCGAATAAATAAGGAAATTCGCATTGGTCGTCGTCGGCCCCTAATTCTATAAATAAGTCTAAGACTTTATCTACGGCCCCATAAGGGTCTGCTTGGGGGCGGTCTATTTTATTGACAACGACTATGGGCCGCAGTCCTTTTTCTAAGGCTTTTTTGAGGACGAACCGGGTTTGAGGCATGGGCCCTTCGTTGGCGTCCACGATTAACAAGCAACCATCCACCATGCCCAATACTCGTTCCACTTCCCCGCCGAAGTCTGCGTGGCCGGGGGTATCGACTATATTGATGAGGGTGTCTTTGTATTTGACTGCGGTATTTTTGGAAAGGATGGTGATGCCCCGTTCTCGTTCGAGGTCGTTAGAGTCCATGACGCAATCTGGTATCTCTTCCCCCTCGCGGAAGATGCCGGATTGTTTGAGGAGGGAATCCACTAGAGTTGTTTTGCCGTGGTCAACGTGGGCGATTATGGCTACGTTGCGAATAGGGAGAGACATAAATAATGTTTGTGTCTGATTTACTTTAAGTTTCTTAACAATTTTAGCTTATTTGGGGCATTGTCGGGCTCTTTCTCTGGTTTGGACCAATTGCGGGCCAGATTTTGAGGATGTCCCTTTTTGTCAATTGTCAATTGTTAATTGTTATAGCAATCCTCAATCGGTTGCGAACAATTAAAAAGTAGAAAAAAAGAAAAATAATCTTTTATTATTTACTTTTCCCTTTTTACTGTTGCTTAGTCTTGCCTCTTTCCTCAATCGGCTAATTATTTTACACGACTCTAATGGGACTGCTATAATTGCTCCATTCCAGTATTTTTGCCAAGATTCGACCCTAGGGAAAAAAGTAGTTTTTTTTTGCTTGTAATAAGAGGAAATAAAAAGATAAATCTAAAAAAAGCACAATTTTAGCTTCCACAAAAGGGCGATCGAACTGTTAAAAGTATTGACACTTCAGTTTTGGGAGGCTAGAATGGGTGCGTTGTAAGCCCAAGACCAGAAGACACCTACTTTTATGTCGTTGCCCCCATCTTTAGAAAAGATAGTTAAGCGCTTTAAAGGCGCATCGTCTAATAAATTGCGTTACGAACAACTGCTCTGGTATGCCAAAAAGCTGCCGGAGTTTCCAGAATCGGAAAAATTGCCGGGAAATAAAGTCCAAGGTTGCGTCTCCCAAGTTTATATCATCTCTAGCTTAGATGAGGAAGGAAAAATCTGGTATCGGGGCGATTCCGACGCTCAACTTACCAAGGGATTAGTGGCTCTTTTAATAGAAGGAATTAACGGTAGTACGCCAGAAGAAGTATCCCAGTTAGGTCCTGATTTTATTCAGGAGACGGGTTTAACTGTTAGTTTAACTCCTTCTCGTGCCAATGGTTTTTATAACATTTTTAAATTCATGCAAGCCCGAGCGAAAAGTTATTTATAACCCCCGAAAAAAAGAAAACAAAATCATAGCCGATCGCCCTAAGTTGGGAAAAATAGAGGCTGTTTTAAGGAGATTTGAAAGGGAGCATCTAATATTTGTAAAAATACTCTCTTTCCTCTTCCCAATTCTCGATTCCAAAAAAGATGAGGGGAGCATCCCATATTTGTAAAAAGACCAAAAAGTTAACTATCGGGAGCATCTCCTAATTGCCAAAATAAAGCATGGTATTTTGCTCGATACAATAGGCATTCCCATTACCCATTACCGCGTTCCCCATTACCAAAAATCGTTGAATTGTTGGTTTTCTTGTTGCATTGGGATGCTCCCAAGATGAGTATTGTTGCCAGGGCCAGTGCCAGGCATTGTTGTTTCAGAGTTTTTAAAGTCAATGTGATTAGCATTGACTATTGCCTAAAAAAGCAGAGCTAGACAATTAGAAATGGTCCAGTCTGCAACCGAATAGTTTGACCGACTTTGGCAAATTATTTTTTGAAAAAAGTTTAAAAGTGGAGGGATTGTTGGGATTATGGATATGGAAGCCCTCAGAGAACGTGCGGGACTAACTCGCGCCGAAGTGGCAGATAAGCTAGAAATAAGCGAAACGAGCGTTCGCAACTGGGAAACGGGACGTACCGAACCGACGATGACGCCCATGAAGTACCACGAGCTTTTGGAGCTCTTGCAATGCAGCCCAAAAGAATTGGCCGTTGCTAGCGAAACATCTCTGAGTCAGCGTCACAAACGCAAACCAGGAAGACCCAGGAAGATAGGGAACAATAATGGACTGGTCAAAATGGCAGAACAAACAATTAGAAGTTAAAACCGACCTGAAAAAATAGAAAGAAGCCCTGGGGTCAAGAAAGCAGCTTTAGGAAAATTTTCTGATAGACTTAGGGACGAGTTTGATGTTGTTTTGAAAACAAAGGGTAGCTTAAAGCCTTCAAAAAAATTGCCCCAGGGGCAAATAAATGGAGTTAAATTTTAAGTTGAGGAGTAGAAAGCTTGAATAGGTCCAGTCTATATAGAAAAAAATCGCTCAATGTCCCTGGAACTCCAGCAGATGACATCCCCGAAGCGATTAGAGAAACTTATGAAGAGCCAGAAACGAGGCCGCCGAAAAAAAGAAGGTGGTTGGTTTGGCGGTTGGTGGGTTTGGGAGCGATCGCTTTGATGGCTAGTGTAGGGTTACATTTTCAGTTAAATGTATCCTCAGTAAAAACTAGCTTTGGTCTGGAAAGCGAGAAGACAGCGATGGAGGTAGTGGAAGTTTCTCCCTCTCCTTCTCCTACCGTCCCGACCGTGGCAAAACAAATGCCAGAAAACGTTCTGGGACATTTGCCCTACGAAGCTGCACCTTTATACGACCTCAAGCCAGTTATCGGTAATAGTAACGTTAAATTGCGCTCGGCGGCGGCTGCTAAATTTAATGCTATGAGCGATGCTGCTTGGCGAGATGGTATAGAGTTAGTGCCTCTGTCGGGATTTAGAAATATCGAAGACCAAGAGTATCTATTTTTTGATGTGAAAGCTCAAAGAGGACAGGTAGCTTCCAAGAGAGCGGAGGTGAGCGCCCCGCCGGGGTACAGCGAACATCACACGGGCTATGCAATCGATATAGGCGATGCCAGGAGACAGGAAACCGATGTAAGCGAAAGTTTTGAAGAAACAGAGACTTTTAAATGGCTGCAAGCTAATGCGGCTTATTATAGTTTCGAGCTGTCTTTTCCCAGAGATAATCATCAAGGTATAAGTTACGAGCCGTGGCATTGGCGATTTGTGGGAGATAGGCACAGTTTAGAAACATTTTATAAAGCAAGAAGGAGAGAAAAGTAATTGAGTAGCGATCGCGGATCGCGAGACAACGGATTATGCAAAAAACTACGGAACGATGAACTAACAATTAAGATGAAAGATATTTCCCTAAATTTAATTGCGGTAGGAGTATTTGCGATAACTTTATCGGCTTTGGTTGGACCGGCATTGAATTTGTCTCCGATAGTGCCGGCGCTAGCTACTGCCTGCTTGTTAGGATTTGCGACTATAGATAACTTAAGCTGGCAAGGGCAGGGAAGTAAAATACTGATAGATTTATTCGTATCTGGGGAAAGACGCGATCGCATCGTCTGCCACGAAGCAGGACATTTTCTGGTAGCTTATTTACTGGATATTCCGATTAGCGGTTACGCCCTCAACGCTTGGGAGGCTTTTCGACAAGGACAGTCGGCCCAAGGGGGAGTGAGATTTAACGATTTAGAATTAGCAACCCAACTGGAGGAGGGCAGCATATCTTCTCTTTTATTCGACCGATATTGTACGCTTTGGATGGCGGGTATTGCGGCGGAAGATATCTGTTATGGCAATGCCGAGGGTGGGGCGGAAGATATAACTAAAATTAGCGCTTTATTCGTACAAATGAAACGCCCTTTATCGGAATCTCAGTTAAAACAAAGGTGGGCATTTTTGCAAGCAAAAAATTTAATTGAAACTAATAAATCTGCCTATGAAGCATTAGTAAAAGCGATGAAGGAAAAACAATCAGTTGTTGATTGTTGTCAAGTTATCCAGAGGAGTATTTCAATTGATAATTAAGAAATCGGAGTTGTTTTTACAAATTATGAGATGCTCCCGAAGCCAAGTTTTTTGAAAAAACAGGTTTGGGAATTTTTCATCAAAATTTAACTTGACAATAATCATTAATGAACTAAACAACGAGAAAATATTTTGTGGTTTCTAAAATTAGGAATCCCAACTAAACATTCCCGGTCGGGAGCCACGGAGTGGAACCCAAAAATATTATCAAAAAACACCAATTGCTGTCGGGCTCCGGTTCGCGGAGCCCGACCTACAAGCTAAAAACTGACAATCGCTAAAAATCCATGACCGAAATTAGTTTTGCCACATTTAACGCATCCCTAAACCGCGAAGAAGAAGGTCAATTAATAACCGACCTGTCAACTCAAAACAACGAACAAGCACGAACAGTTGCCGAAATAATTCAAAGGGTAAATCCAGACGTTTTGCTAGTTAATGAATTTGACTACGATGCCGATGGAGAAGCTGCCGAATTATTCCAAGAAAATTATCTCGGAATCTCTCAAAATGGAGTCCCTTCCGTCGAATATCCCTTCGTTTATTTAGCCCCATCAAATACGGGTATCGCTTCCGGTTTCGACTTAGATAATAACGGCGAAATTGTTACTAATCCAGGGGCAGATGGTTACGGTAACGATGCCCTTGGTTTTGGGAATTTTCCGGGGCAATTTGGCATGGTGGTTTATTCAAAATTCCCCATGGTTGAAGAGGAGGTTCGTACTTTCCAAAACTTCCTTTGGAAGGATATGCCAGATGCTTTATTGCCGGATAATCTCGATACTCCCGAAGAAGCTGATTGGTATTCCGAAGAAGAGTTAGAAGTTTTCCCCCTTTCTTCTAAAAGTCACTGGGATATTCCTATAGAAATAGATGGGGAAATAGTTCATGTTTTAGTAAGTCATCCGACACCTCCAGTGTTCGATGGGGAAGAGGATCGAAACGGTCGCCGAAATCACGATGAAATTCGCTTGTGGGCGGATTATATTACTCCAGGAGAAGGGGATTATATCTACGACGATGCAGGTAATTTTGGGGGTTTGGAAGCGGGGATCAATTTCGTGATTATGGGCGACCAAAATGCGGATCCTTTTGATGGCGATAGTTTCAATAATGCCATCAATCAACTGTTAAATAATTCTCAAGTTAATACTTCGGTAACTCCCAGTAGCGAGGGTGCCGTTGATGCGAGCGATCGCCAAGGTGGAGAAAACGAAAACCACGATGGAAACCCTGCTTTCGATACGGCAGATTTTAACGATGCCGAAGGTACTTCTGGCAACCTCCGAGCTGACTACGTTTTACCTTCAGCAACTTTAGAAATTATCGATGCCGAAGTATTTTGGCCCCCCGCAGGAAATCCCTTGTTTGACTTAGTTGGAGATTTTCCATTTCCCAGCTCGGACCATCGTTTGGTTTCCTTAGAAATAGAGACGGCAATTTCTGATTCCTTTGACGAAGAGCTAGACGGCGGAGAGGGGGACGATCGCCTGCGGGGAG
>CAZSTZ010000050.1:0-7603 GCA_964609515.1 uncultured bacterium
CTGGCAATTACTTCTTCATCCCTAGCATAATCGTGGCAATTAATAAAAGATGCTGGATTAAATTCTCTACCTATCCAAGGGTTGCCCCAGTAAATAGGAATTGTCCGAGCTTGCAGGGGCCAAAATATTTTTTCTGTGGTATAGCCGGGGGTACTCGAATTTTCAAAAGCAATGACGAATTTGTACTCGCTTAAAAACTGGATAAATTGACGACCTGTTGGAGCGAAAAACCCCATATTATTCATAACTTTTCCCCCAGAATCAACCTTTTTATACTGGTTGAGCTTGCGAAAAAAATTGATTCTTCTTACTGCTTTTTTATTGGAATAAACAAAGCAACAAAACTTAGTTTTTCTTGAGATAATCTCTTCTATATTTTTAGGTTTTTTGAGTTTTTTTATCCCTTCAATTCCTTCCCTTCTAAAGTAAAGAGGCATTCTATAATGTCTGGGGTCTTCCAGATAATAATGAGAAATTGCAAAATCGCATTCTCGAAAATCTATTTGTCTGATTCCGCTTCTGCCATCGTTTCTATGATAATCCAGGCTGTTATACCTGTTTTCTATCGTGGTAAATATCTTAGTGCAATCGTAGTTTTTATGTTCGTTTCCATAAACGCTGTAAAACAAAAAATCTGGGTCGTCAGATACGCGAATCTTATAATGTTTTTCAAATATTCCCCGTACTACCGACGGCTTATTATAAGAAAACTCTTTATGAAAATCTGTAAACTTAACCTTAATGGGTTGGTTAGCAGGTATGGTTAAAAGTTGCCGCTTTCTCGGAGGTTGCAAGACAATTGCTTGTTCGTAATAGGCGATCGCTTCTTCTTTTAAACCCCGCTTTTCTAAGGCTTCTCCCAACAAGTTATAAGCATCAATATGGTTGGGTTCTAACTCTATAGCGCGACGGCAAGCACGGGCAGCTTCCTCCCATTTTTGTAATTGACTTAAAGCTACTCCTAAATTGTAATATAGCTCAAAAGATTTCGGGTTTAATTCAAGAGCTTTCCGAGTTGAAACTACTTCTCTTTCTAACTGTTCTTTATTACTTAATTGCTTCTCCAGTTGTTCCTTAATTTCCTCAAAATTAGGTTCAATTTGTAGCCCCCTACAATAAACAATAATTGCCTCATTTAACCTTTCGTCTTTTGCTAATAAATTCCCCACATACAAATAAAACTCCGGTTTGAGGGGCAAACAAGAGAAGATTTTATAATAAAATGCTTCTGGGTTGAGGTTATTAATAGCATCTTTGTAATAGGCGATCGCTTCTTTTAAATGTGACTTAATTCTGGGATTTCTGGCATTCCCTAAGTTTGCTTCTACTAACGGAACTGCAATATTAGCAACCAAAATTTGATAGTCAATAAAGTCTTCATTCAAGTAAATTAACTCATCCAAATCGCCAAATTTTTGTAAAGTAGCATCTAAATATTTCAGCAACAAATGGTTGTCTGATTCCACAGCAAAAGCATTACGATAAGCCTCAAAAGCTTCATCCCACCTTTCCAATTTTGCTAATGTTTCTCCTAAATTGTAGTGCAACCAAAAAAAATCTGGTTTAACTTCAATAGCACCTTTAAAAGCAAGAACTGCTTGGGAAAACTCTCCTTTTTTAACCAAAATATGTCCCAATGCTGAGTGGAAATTCCAGATATCGGGCTTCATTTTAATTATTTGCTCGTAGTAGGTTAATGCTTCATCTAACTTACCCATTTTTTCCAGAACAAATCCTAATCTTTCTCTCAGCCAGTAGCTTTCGGGTTTTAAATCTATGCCGTAACGGTAGGCGATCGCTGCTTCTTCCCACCTTTCAAGTTTTCCTAATTCGTTGCCTAAATTGACATAAAAAGTAGGAATATTTTGGTTGATTTTCACCCGATTTTTAAAAGTAGCGATCGCTTCCTGAAAATTCCCTGCCTCCAGAAAAAGTTTCCTTAAAATCCGGTATAAATATTCATTATTTTGTTGCCATTCTAGCAAGTCACAATACCAGTTAATTGCCTCCCTAGTACGTCCTAATTTTTGCAAAATTTCACCGACATTTTGGCGCGAAGCTAAACTTTTAGGTTTATGTTCTAAAAACCGATTGTAATGAAATAACGCCTCATCTAATAATCCTTTTACCTGACAAGCATCCCCCAATTTATTGTAAGCCCAGATTGATTCTGGTTGTAGTTCGATAAACCGACGATAAGCTAAAATTACCTCATCCCACCTTTCCAATTGTATCAAAGTTTCCCCTAATTTATGATACGACCAAGGGAATTCTGGTTTGAGTTTAATTGCATTTTTATAAGCTTCTACAGCTTCTCGATAACTGCCCAATTGAGTTAAAGCTTCTCCTAATTTATGATAAGCCCAAGCAAAATTAGGATTAACTTCTATTGCTTGCTGATAAGCTATAACTGCCTCATTCCATTGTTCCTTTTTGCTGAAATCTTCACCTAATTGATAGTAATGATTAGACATAGTTTTCTCCTATTTTTATTCAACCTTTACTTTAGCGCTGAATTTGAAATATTTTATCAAAAAAATTCACGATATTTTTTATTTGAAAACTCTCGGGAATTTGATTAGATTTGAAATAAGGTTCTGCTAAAACTTCCCGATAAAGTTCTTCATTATTATCTAATTCTATAACCCTGGCAATTACTTCTTCATCGCTAGCATACTCGTGGCAATTAATAAAAGAGGCAGAATTAAACTCTCTATCTATCCAAGGATTGCCCCAATAAATAGGAATTGCTCTTACCCGCATCGGCCAAAACATTTTTTCTGTAGTATAGCCTGGAGTGCTAGAATTTTCAAAAGCTATGATAAATTTGTATTGTCTTAGAAACTCGAAAAATTTCTGACCTCTTGGAGCTAAAAAGCCCATATTATTTAGCACTTTTCCCGCCGAATCAACTCTTTTATACTCGTTTAATTTCTTAAAAAAATTGATTCTTCTTACTGCTGTTTTATTAGAATAAACAAAACAGCAAAATTTGGTTTTGCGTTTGATAATCTCTTCTATATTATTGTTTTTTTTGAGTTGTTTCATCCCCTCAAATCCCTCTATTCTAAAGTAAAGAGGCATTCTATAATGTCTGGGATTTTCTAAGTAGTAATGAGAAATCGCAAAATCGCATTCTCGAAAATCTATTTGTCTAATGCCATTTCGACTCTGGTTTCCATTGTAATCTAAATAGTTATGCCTGTTTTCTACGGTAGTAAATATCTTGGTACAATCGTATTTTTCGTGTTCGTTTCCATAAACGCTGTAAAACAAAAAATCTGGGTCGTCAGATACGCAAATATTATAATACTTATCAAATAACCCCGTTACCACCGATGGACGATGATATGAAAATGTTTGATGAAAGTCTGTAAACTTAACTTTAATTGGTTGGTTAGCAGGTATGGTTAAAAGCTGTCGCTGTCTCGGAGGTTGCAAAACAATTGCTTTTTCGTAATAGGCGATCGCCTCTTCTTTTAAACCCCGCTTTTCTAAGGCTTCTCCCAACAAATTATAAGCATTAATGCGATCTGGCTGTAGTTTTATAGTTTGGCTGTAAGCGTCGGCGGCTTCCTCCCATTTTTGTAATTGACTTAAAGCTACCCCTAAATTATAGTAAAGCTCAAAAGATTCTCTATTCAATTCCAAAGCTTTTCGACTCAATAGTAGTTCTCGCTTGAATCTTTCTTTTAAACTTAGTTGTTGCTCCAGTTTTTCTCTGATTTTATCGCGATTTGGTTCTAGTTGTAGTCCTCTAGTGTAAATAATAATAGCTTCATTTAGTCCTTTTTTTTCTGCTAATAAATTTCCCAAGTGTAAATAAAACTCTGGATTTAGGGGTAAACCCGACAAGATTTTGTAATAAGTTTTCTCTGAGTTTAGCTGTTTAATAGCATTATCGTAATCGGCGATCGCTTCTTTAATATTTGACTCGGTTATTAAGTCATAATTATACCCTAATTTCGACAAAAATTCCCAGCCTAGCAACTCTATTTTTTGGGCAAGGTAAGCAATTATAATTTTATCAAAAACTTCTGATTCTGTTAAGTTTTTCCTTAACTTATCGTAAGGTTCTAGAGACTCAGGTTTTAAATTGAGAGCTTGACAATAGGCCATAGCTGCCTTCTCAAACTCGCCTTTTTCTTCTAAAACCTCTCCTAAATTATGATAAGACCAATAAGAATTAGAGTTAATTTCAATAGCTTTTTTGTATTGAGCTACCGCTTCATCCCACTTTTTAAGTTGGCTTAAAGCATCTCCTAAATTGTGGTAAGCAAAATATAAATTTGGCTTAATTTCAAGAGCTTTTTTCAAAGCAGCCAAAGCCTCCTCAAACCTGAAAACTTTAACTAAAACTTCCCCTAAATTATTGTTGCCCCAATAAGAATTAGGCTCAATTTCAACAGCCTTCTGGAAAGCAGCTAAAGCTTCATCCCACCTCGATAATTTCATCAAGGCATCCCCTAAATTTTTGTAAGCAATAAATAAATTAGGCTTAATTTCGATAAAACGACGGTAAGCTAAAATCGCCTCATCCCAGTTTTCCAACTCCATCGAAACTTCGCCGAGTTTACGATAAGACCAAGGAAATTCTGGATTGAGTTTAATCGCTATTTTATAAGCTTCTACAGCTTCTCGGTGACATTTCAATTGAGTTAAAGCTTCTCCTAATTTATGATAGGCCCAAGAAAAATTAGGATTAATTTTAACAGCTTGGCAGTAAGCATCGATCGCTTCTTGCCAACTTTTCTGCAAGCTCAAAATTTCCCCTAATTTGTGGTAAAGTTCGGCTTGATTTGGAGAGAGAGCGATCGCCTCTAAATAACACTCCTTTGCCAACTCTAATTTACCTTCGGCTAAATAGCTTTCTGCTTGTTGCCTTAAACTAATTATGGATGTTTCCCGATTCACTGGCTTATTCCTTATAATTAATCTTCAATTGATTTTATTTATTGCTTAAAATACTCCCGCTAAATTCATAAGTTTAGAAAGCTTCTTCAAACTAACAAGTATATTTTCACAACCGTTAACATTCGAGGAATCATCCTTAAAATCTTCTCCTATTAAATAATAACGATCCAAACCACAGACATTACTAAGTTGCCAGTAACAGTTAGGGATATAATCTGGTGAAAAAATTTCGATCGCCTTAGTTCCAGGGTTACAAAAAACCAAATTAGTCAAGCCCCCACCATGAGGAGCTACTACCACTTTAGCACCTGCCAAACACCATGCTTGTTCTTCCACAGACATCGACTCTAAAACGACGCTAACAAAACCCAATTTATCTAAAAATTCTACCACTTCTTCCTCGTTAACAACTCGCCGCCGAGATGCTAATTTGCGACTGATATAGAGCCTTTCTGCACTTTTTAAATTTTTCCCTGAATCTCTTAAAAATTTGCCTCTTAAGAAATTACAAGCCCATTTAGAACATCTATATCTTCCGCTTAGTGAAGGAACCACTAATCTCTTGGCTTTAAGATGTAACTGCCAACCATCTAAAATTTTTTCTTGGGGAATTTCTAACTTATTTAAAGTTGTAAAATGAAAGTTACTATTTAACTTATTAGTAACAATTTTATCTAAATCTGAAATTTTTATGCCGCTGCAATCTAGTAAATGAAATCGTGGCAGTACATCAAACATCCAATGATAATATGACTCTCCAAAACACACCGAGAAAAAAGCCACGGTTCCGTCAAGGTAGTCAAAAGATGGTAATCGATCGGAAGATAAAATTAACTCTCCAACACCAGTAGAAATATCTTTGACTAGCTTATTATCTGAAGTAATAACCGCACTGTTTCTTTTGTCGCCCCAAGCCCTAGCATCTGGCACTAAGGCAACAAAAGCTTCTGGAAATTTAGCTTTTTTTTGTTTAAATAAATGTTGCGCTTTTTTATTAATGCTTATAGATGGCAATAAATTAATCTGAGTTTCTGGATAGATTTTTTGATAATCAATACTAGATTCTGAATGACATTTTACTGCGGATGTTTTCGTAAAATTACAGTATTTTTTAAGTAAATAATCTGGCAATATAAAGTTAAATTTCCACAATTCAGAACCTTCAAAATTACCTTGTTTTTCCAAAACATTTGCAATACTTAAATAAGCATAAAAGTTTTCCGGCATAATTTTTAAAATTTGGAGAGAATAAGCTAAAGCTTGTTCCCAATTTTTTTCTTTAATATAAATCTTAATTAACCCTTTATAATTCATCAATTCCTTGGGGTTCATCTCCATAGCTTTGAGATACAAATCTTTTAATTTATCCAGCCGACCTAATTTTTCCAGCGCAGACATTAACTTCTCAAACCAATAATTATTAGATTTTTTCTCCAAAATGCGACCATACCAAGCTACAGCCTCATTTATTTCTCCTTTTTCTTCCAGGGCATTGCCTAATTTATAATAAGCCCAGAGCAAATCTGGGTTGAGTTCCATCGCCCGATGACAAGCAGCGATCGCCTCATCTAATCTTCCTTCTCTTAACAAAATATCGCATAATTTTTGCCTAACTCCCCAAGCTTCCGGTTTCAATTCAAGAGCTTTTTTATAGCAAGCTACGGCTTCATTTACTTCTCCTTTTTGTACAAAAACATCCCCCAATTTCTGGTTAATCCACGGCAAATCTGGTTTTAATTCTCTGGTGCGACTGTAGGCACAAATAGCATCATCCCAGTTTTCTAATTTCATCAGGGCATCCCCTAATTTCTGGTGCGCTAAAGCAAAATTTGGATTAATTTTAACAGCTTCTCGGTAAGCATCCACAGCTTCTTGCCACTTTTCCTGCAAGCTCAAAACTTCCCCTAATTTGTGGTAAAGTTGGGCTTGGTTTGGGGAGAGAGCGATCGCCTCTAAATAACACTCCTTTGCCAACTCTAATTTACCTTCGCTTAAATAGCTTTCTGCCCGTTCTTTAAGATTAGAAATATCCGCCATTTTTTTGCTCTTTAAATTACCAATTTAATTTCTTACCCAAAAATGCTTCTAACTTTCGATTGTGAGGTTCAAAAAACCTCGATAATCTCTGTCTGATTTTCTCATTTACCCCAGGATAATCTCCAGCAAAGTAATTTTTATAATCGCCACTTTCGTAATTTGGCAACCCCAAAAAATCGAAAACTTGCTTCATAGTTTGTTCCGGTTGTTGATATAAGTCCTCGCTTTTCAAAATTAACAACTGGTTTTTAGGGAATAGCCTCGTCCATTCCTGGAGAAAATAAACGTACAAACCCCACCTTAAATAACCCATCTTATTATAACTAAAAATTCCCTCTTCTAACGATTGGTTTGTTAGCTTACTCAAAACCTCCATTTCCCCATCAATAGCTTTTTCCCAACTTCTATTTTCTTGCCCCAATTTTTTCAGCATATAATAATGAGAAACTGCCCTATCAACCGGATTTCTCAACACCGCTATTAACTTGACATCGGGAACGGTTTTCTTTATTCTGGCAGCTACCTCATCCTCATAAATGTAAGTCGGACTCCCTTCCCCAGTTAAAAATTTTGCTCCCGCAGGAATGGGAGGAAAATGAGCAAAATACCAATCTTTGCCTACCTCGAATTGCTGGTTAAATTGCTTGTTAAA
>CAZSTZ010000050.1:7703-15744 GCA_964609515.1 uncultured bacterium
GTTAAATTGCTTGTTAAAAAAGCGCACTTCTTTCTCGGTGGCTGGCAATACTTCTGGATGCTGGCAAATATAATTATAGAGAGAAGTCGTACCGCCTTTAACAGTACCGATGATGATAAAATCCGGTCGTCCTAATTTGTTAAACTCCCAGTGTTTTTCCACAAAGTCTGGGCGAGATACTTGGGTTTTTTTGTAAGCGATATTTTGATAGCAATTAATCGCTTCTTCTATTTTACCTTGTTGGGTTAAAATATCAGCTAAATTAACTTCTATCTCGATTAAATCTGGTTGAATAGTTAAAGCTTTTTGGTAACAATTAGCTAGCTTTTCTAACTGACTTTGTTCTAGTTGAATTTCTCCAAACTTATGAATGCTTCTTAGTTTGTGATAAGGTTTGGTAAAATCCGGTTGTAGCTGCATTGCTTTTAAATAACAGGCGATCGCCTCCTCCGCATCCCCGCTTTGTAACAAAGCCTCTCCCAATAAAACCAGCAATCCTGCATCCTCTTTTGCCAGTTCTCTTGCTTCTTTATAACAGGCGATCGCCTCCTCCAATAACCCCTTCTCTCTCAGAGATTTTCCCATAAAATGATAAGCTTGGGGCAACTTCGGTAAAGCCTTTATTACCTCAACCAAAACTCCCCCATCTTCCCCCAACTTTTTCAATTCTTTCCAGCTTTTACCTAACTTGTGGTAAGCTGGAGAAAAGTCAGCTTTAATCTTAATAAAACTGCAAAAAACATCCACCGCTTCTTGCCATTTTAAAAGTGCCATTAAAGCCTGGCCTAACTTATCATAAGACCAAGGAAAATCGGGATTAAATTGAATCGCTTGTTCATAAGCAGCCACCGCTTCATCCCATCTTTGAAGTTGCAACAAAGCTTCCCCTAATTTGTGGTAATGCCACGAACAATTAGGATTAATTTCTATCGCTTTGCCGCAAGCTTCCGCCGCCTCTTCCCACCTTTTAAGTTTTAGCAAAGCATCCGCTAATTTTTCGTAGGAAAAAGGAAAATCTGGATGATTTCTTATCCCATTTTGATAAGCCTCCACCGCTTCCTCCCACCTCTCATTTTTTAACAACAATTCCCCTAATTTAGCATACACCTCGGCCCTCTTTTTGTCCTCCTCAACGTCGGGCCTTTCGCGATGGCCATTTTCGGCTGGTTGGGCCACCGAGTTCGCGGGCCCGGCCATCGGTTTAACTTGGCCGTTGGAGGCTATGCTGCCAGTATCGGCAGTCTTTTGATTATTGGTAAATTGCATCAAACCTGGTAAGCTAACTAAACGCAAACTCTCTATTTAATTAAGAGGAAAGGAACTACAAGTCAGAAGATTTCTTCTTAAATTTTAACCCTTTTGTTTCATTATAGTAGCATCAAATAAAACTTAAAATTAACAATTATGTCAGCCGTCAAGCCAACACCAAAAGTCAGCGTAATTATACCAGTTTATAACGGCGATCGCTACATTGCCGAAGCCATAGAAAGCGTCTTAAATCAAACCTACACCAACTACGAAATAATCGTAATTGACGATGGTTCCACGGATAAAACTCGCCAAGTTTTAGAACCATACTTAAATAAAATTCAGTACATTTACCAAGAAAATCGCGGACTATCCGCCACCAGAAATCGCGGTATCGAAATAGCCACCGGAGAATTTATCGCCCTCCTCGACTGCGACGACCTTTTTTTACCCTACAAATTAGCAGAACAAATCGCCATTTTTCAACAACAACCTTCCTTAGCTTTAGTACAAAGCGGCTGGAGTTTAATAGACGAAAACGGCAAATATTTAGAGGATGTCGAATTTTGGCATAAATCCCCCAATTTAGATTTAGAAGATTGGTTATTGTGGCAGGCAACCTTGCCGAGTGGGATGATGTTTCGCCGCAGGTGGCTGTTAAGAATTGGCGGGTTTAATGTCAAACTCCGCAAAATGGAAGACCTGGATATTGCCCTCCGTTTAACCTTAGCTGGAGGCAAATCTGCGTGGTTAAAAAAACCGGCAGTTTGCTACCGCCAACACGGCACAAATCTCTCCCAAGACAGACCTGGATATACCCGCGCTTTAGAAGAATTATTAGACAGTTTTTTTGCACAAAAAAACCTCCCAGAAAATGCCCGTAAAATCGAACGAAGAGTCCGCTACGGTTCCCTAGTTTGGAACTCCTGGAGGCTGTATCGAACCGGTCATCCAGAAGTAATGGCAGAGTATTTAAAAAAATCTTTACAATATTCAAAATTTACCCCCAGAAAAACCATTTCTAATTGGGTTTCCAACTTTATTTATTTCGCTGCCGATACTAATACTCCTTTCCAAACTTCCCAATTAAGAAAACTGCCCGCCTGGCAGCAATTAATTAATAGCATTATTCCCCAAAAAACGCCGCGAGTTAGCATTGTTATCGGCACTTACAACAACGCCGAATACATCGAAGAAGCCATCGACAGCATCTTAAATCAAACCTACAACGACTTTGAAATTATTATTATTAACGACGGTTCCACAGATAACACCGCCGAAGTTTTAGAACCCTATTTAGACGTTATTAAATATCGATACCAACCAAATCAAGGAGTAGCAAAAGCCCGCAATAACGGCATCAGAATCTCCCGTGGCGAGTTAATCGCTTTTCTCGACTCCGACGACTTTTTTATGCCAGAAAAATTAGCCGAACAAGTAGCAGTTTTCGAGGCAGATTCTTCCTTAACAATGGTACAAACCGGCTGGCGATTTGTCACCGAAGGCGGAGAAGGAATTAGAGACGCCGAACCTTGGAAACAAGCGCCAGAATTAGACGTAAAAAGTTGGTTATTTTGTCAGGCAACTTTGCCAAGCGCGATGATGTTTCGGCGGGAGTGGTTGGAAATTCATGGAGGTTTTGACGGGCGTTATTTTCCCGTGGAAGATTTGGATATTGTCTTGCGTTTGGCATTATCAAATGGCAAGGCAGACTGGTTAAAAAAACCCTTAACTTGTTACCGCCAACACGGCAGCAGCGCGTCTGGTTTGGGTAATAGAAAAGGGGTGACTAAATCTCTGGAAATCTTGTTCGACGATTTCTTCCCTAGCCAAGATTTGCCAGAGGAAATTAAGGAATTAGAAAATAAGGTTCGCTACGGCGCTTTAATTTGGAATTGCTGGCGTTTTTATAAGGCTGGAAACTGGGCGGAAATGGCTTATTATTTGCAAAAATCTCTGGCTTATTCCGGTTTGAATTTCCGACTAACTATTGTTAGCTGGCTGTCTAATTTTATCTTTTTTGCCGCCGATACTAACGATGCAGACTTTGACATCGAATCATTGAGAAACTCTCCAGAATGGCAGCAATTAATTAAGAATATTTTACCCCAAAAAACGCCCAGAGTCAGCGTAGTTATCGGCACTTACAACAACGGCAAATACATTAAAGAAACCATCGACAGCATTCTCGAACAGACTTACGAAGATTACGAAATTATTATTATTAACGACGGTTCCACCGATAATACTGAAGAAGTTTTAGCGCCCTATTTGGATGTCATTCGCTACGTTTATCAACCAAATAAAGGAGTAGCAAAAGCTCGCAATTTAGGTATTGACATTTCCCGGGGAGAATTTGTGGCTTTTGTAGATTCCGACGACGTATTTTTGCCAGACAAGTTAGAGGAACAAGTGGCAGTTTTTGAGGAAGATTCTTCTTTAACTATGGTGCAAACTGGATGGCGTTTTGTGGACGAAAAAGGGGAAGGAATTAGAAATGCCGAACCTTGGAAAAATATGCCGGAATTGGATTTAAAAAGTTGGTTGTTTTGGCAGGCAACTTTGCCAAGCGCGATGATGTTTCGGCGAGAATGGTTGTTAGTTAATGGCGGTTTTGACGGGCGTTATTTTCCCGTGGAAGATTTGGATATTGTCTTGCGTTTGGCGCTGTCGGGAGGGAAGGCGGCGTGGTTAAAAAAACCGCTGGTTTGCTATCGCCAACACGGCAGCAGCGCTTCTGGTTTGGGTAATAGAAAAGGAGTAACAAAATCTCTGCAAAAATTGTTTGACGATTTCTTCCCCAGAGAGGATTTGCCGGCGGAAATTAAGGAGTTAGAAGTTAAGATTCGTTATGGTTCTTTAATTTGGAATTCTTGGCGGTTATATAAGGCAGGAAATCTGGCGGAAATGGCGTTTTATTTGCGCGAGTCTTTGGCATATACCGAACTTTCTAAAACTGAGGCTATTTCTAGTTGGATAGCTACTTTTGCCAGTTACGATCGCCTCCACAATTCCCAATTCGATGTCTTAGGTTTGAGTCAGTCTGCGGAGTGGAGAAAGTTAATCGGCAGTATGTTAAATCCGCCAATTCCTCGGGTTAGCGTAATTATTGCAACTTACAATAATGCCGGTTATATTGAAGAGGCGATCGCCAGCGTTTTAAATCAGACTTACACTTCCTACGAAATCATCGTAGTAGATGACGGTTCCACCGATAATACTCGTCAAATATTAGAACCCTATCTCGACAAAATTCGTTACATTTATCAAGAAAATCAAGGAGTATCAAAAGCCCGCAATTTAGGGTTAGAATTAGCCCGAGGAGAATTTGTCTCATTCCTCGATGCCGACGACTTTTTCCTCCCAGACAAACTCGGCAAACAAATAGGTTGTTTCGACGCCCGCCCCGAGTTAGGAATAGTTCACAGCGGATGGCGTTTAGTTAACGAAAAAGGCAAGCTAATTTCCGATATCGAACTCTGGCGTTATGGCGACAGTTTGGAGATAAATTTAGAGACTTGGGTTATTTGGAAACCGGTTACTATTTCGATGATGTTTCGGCGGGAATGGATCCAAAAAGCCGGCGGTTTTAATACTCGCTGGCGGCATGGAGAAGATATCGATTTAATATTAAGAATGGCGTTAAAAGGTTGCCAGGCAATTTGGTTGCCGAAGGTGACTTATTGCTATCGCCAACATACTCAAAATGCTACTCGCAAAACTTTCCAACAGGGCGACGATATGAACGCCATGTTAAACAACTTTTTCGGTCGAGAAGATTTGCCAGAAGAAGTGCGTAAATGGGAGGGGAAATCCCGTTATTATACCCTTTGTTGGTTGGCGTGGCAAGCCCACCGAAACGGTTTTTTAGATAAGATGGTAGAATATTTACGTCAAGCTTTGAAATACACGCCTTTATCCTTAAGCGAAACCGTATTTCATTGGTTAGAAAGTTTTAACAATTTGTACCAACAATACGGTTACGAATTTGACGTTTATTCCCTAACAGAATCCCCAGAATGGAAACAACTAATGTCCGGTTTAGTCAGCGGCGTTCGCGGTTAGCAGCGGATTTTGAAGCGGATGTAGCGGATGAGTTATTGGTGGGAAAAAGGCTTAAAATTGTCATTGCGAGGGGGGGGGTTGGTAATCGTTAAGTTATTGGTTTTATCCTTAAGCCCCCCGAAGCAATCTCGTTAAAGATAAGGCAAAAGGCAAGAGGCAAGAGGCAAAAGTAAGGAGTAACACCATAAGGTTAAACGTGGGGTGAGGGCAAAGCATTCGGACATCAATACTTATGCTTTTCAAAAACACTTATCCCCCGAATGTTTGCCCCTACAATATCTAAAAAAAACAACCAAATAACCCCTTTTACTTCCTAATTACTCATCCGCTACATCCGCTTCAAAATCCGCTGCCAACTAACCAAATTGTTAATTTTTAATTATCAATTATTAATTATGAAACTTAGCGTTTGCCTCCCCACATACAATGCCGGAGGATTTCTTTCCCAGGCCCTAGATAGCATTCTCAATCAAACTTATAAAGATTATGAAATCATCATAGTTGACGACAATTCCACCGACAACACTCCCGAAATTATTAACCGCTATCTCCAGAAAGATAGCAGGATTAAATATTTCCAAAACGAGCAAAACCTCGGCATTTTCCATAACTGGAATAAATGCCTCGAATATGCCTCTGGCGACTGCATCAATATGTTCGCCCAAGACGACGTGATGCTGCCGAGAAACTTAGAAACAAAGGTAAAAATTCTCGACGATAACCCTCATCTTGGTTTGGTGACTTCTTCGGTTAAAATTATCGATGCCAAGGGCAATTTATCTCAATGGGATTGGGCAAATTATCCCGAAGATAAATTAGCAAAAGGTCGCGAGTGGGTGATTAACAACGCCGGAGAGGCTAACCCTATTTGTTGTCCGTTTGTGTTAATAAACCGACGGGTTTTAGAAAAAGTTGGCGGTCAATTTAATACCAATTTAGCTTATGCCAGCGATTTTGAAATGTGGTTGAGAATTGGGTTAGTTGCCGACTTGTATTTTCTCGAAGAAGCTCTCGGATATTATCGCTGGCATGAGGGTAATAAAACCCACAGTTTTAATGACTTTTATAAAGTAGAAGAACAGTTGCAGATTTGGGATGGAATTATCGACAGTTTGGGTTTGTCTGGGGAGGAATTAGAAAAGTTAGAAAAGGAAGCGATCGCCCGTACTATTAAATGGGTGACATCCACCAGAATTTATCCCCATTTAGAAGCGAACAATCTCGAAGAAGTCTTCCAACTTTGTCAGCTATTAGAAAACTGGCGGGGCAAACCAGAATTAAGTCAAATTGTCGAGGAATTAGGTTATAAAATCCAAGAAATTGTCAGACATAAAAGCCGCTTAGAATCGGAAGTAGAAACCTTTTCTAACTGGGTTAATAACCTGGAAAAAGCAACCTCGGAATTGCAATTAGAAGCGAAGAATGCCGCCGAAGAAAGAGATAAACTTTTAAAAGCCAACTCAGAATTAGAATTAGAAGTAAAAGCTCAAGCCTTCAAATTCAAACAATTAAAAGCCGAAAAATCCTGGTTAGAATCCCAATTAAAAGCCTGGATGTTAACCGCACAAAAGAATCGCTAAAGAATCGCTAAAGCGATTACTAAGAACTGTTTGTAGTAATCGCTTTAGCGATTTATTTAAAACAGCCCCGTTGACTTGAATAAGTAGTAGAACAAGATTAAGAATAGAAGGAATAACCACAGAGAAATTACAAAACGAACTTGCATTTCCTTTGGTATTTCTCCCGTATCTTCAGGCTGTTTATCGATGGTTGCCGGTTCTTTTGCTGCCGGCGGTTCTTTTGCTGCCGGTTCTTTTGCTGTCGGTTCTTTTGTTTCTGGTTCCTTTGGTGGCGGTTCCAGTTCTTGATACTTCTGATTAATTTCTGACTGACTCAACGAGGTTATTTCTAACGTAATTGCCCCCTCGTTGTCTTCTTTATAGCTGTCAAAAAATAACCCTGTCAAACCGGTTTTTTCCTTGACTTCTATAACTACTTCATCCTTCAAACCGTTAAGAGAACACCAACTCCGTTCCACTTCTATCCCCGTAAGTTTAGAAATAAACTTACCACCTTTAACCAACATTAAAGCCCAAGGTTCTAACTTAAACTTTTGTTCTTCCGAACCCGACCAATAAGTTGCATTGCTTTCGAGGATTTTTACCTGATAATTACCCGGTTCTAATTCTTGGTAATTGCTATCCGGTTGGCGAAGACTTGATAAATAGCCTTCATCCAAAACGTAACAGTTTTTCTTAGAATCAACCGTTAAAGTCCGGGAAGATTTTTGGCTGTCCGTAACCGAGAGAGTAACTGCGCCTTTATTGTCGTTATTGTTGGTATCAAAAAACAAAGCACAGACAACAGCTTTTTGTTTGACTTCCAACTTTAACTTGTCTTTATACCCATTTAAAGTCGTCCAAGTTGCACCGGTTTCGACCCCAGTATTCTTGTTAATAAAAGTAGCCCCATCAACTCCATAAATCCACATTAAAACGAAAGGTTCGCCATCGGCTGTGCTATTAGCATAACCATAACTGCCGCTAACAATTTGGATGTCAAAAGTTCCTTTTTCTAAAGTTAGCGAACTGGCAACAGTTTGTTGCAGGTAATTCATCCCATTGGAGTCGATAACGTAGCAATTATTTTTGGTATCGATGGTTAGACGCTTCATTTTTTAAACCCTTTTTTCGACAGTTTTCAAGTAGTAGGAATCGCTAAAGCGATT
>CAZSTZ010000050.1:15844-31655 GCA_964609515.1 uncultured bacterium
AATTAACTTTTAGGCAATGATTGGGGACGCTGACCTTCCATCCGAGGCTGAGTCCGTACCCAAGGAGTAAAGCGATTTGGATTGACGCATTCGGCACCATCCAATTCGTCTTTTAACTTATTAGCAAAAGACTCAAACATATCCACCAAAGCTTGGCGATCGGTCAAGCAACCTTGAAGAGCAATTAACTGTTCCAGAGTCCAGTTATAAAGCTGAGTATCTCCCTGTTCGATACGCAAATATAACTGAGTTTCAAACTGTCCTAAAGAAGCATAGAAGTTCTCAACTTCAGCCTTAATTGACTGCATATCGACAAAGAATTGCTGTTTTTTGATATCCGATAAAATTGTCGTTTTTACCGACTCAGCGAAGTTTTGATTGACCTCATTTTTTACGAGCGCCGAGATATCGTTGCGGAAGTTGACAATTTTGTTTTGCAAGTTGACATTGATGCGATCGTCGAGATCCTTGACGACATTATTTACCACCAACTGAACGCTTTCATCTTTCGATTGATTAATTAAAGCCGCCATCCGGCGATCGAAATCTGCTTCAATTTGGGCGATCGCCAAACTCTTAATATTTTGAGTTTGATCCGCAAGTTTTAGGTCAACTGTTGCATTAATTCGGCGATCGAAATCCCCTTGAATTTGGCGAATAACCTGAGTATTTACATCTTGAGCTAGATTAGAAACCCTCAAACTAACCACATTATCGATGCGCTGATCGATATAGGTTTGCATTTGCTGAATTACCAGATTTTTAACATGCTCGGTGTGGTCGGAAATCTTCAGATTAACCACATTATCAATGCGCTTGTCAATGTCAGCTTGTATTTGTTGAATAACATCGTTGCCAATAGACTTAGATAGATCGGCAATCTTAACATTAACTGAATTATCAATGCGCTTGTCAATGTCGCCTTGTATTTGGTTAATAACCTTAGTCTCAATCTCTTTTGCTTGGTTGGCGATTTTAACATTAACCGTATTTTCAACCCGCCGATCCAGTTCCGTTTGCAACTGCTGGACCACGGAATTTTTCATTTCTTGAGTCTTATTAGCAATCTTCACATCTACCAGAGATTCAACGCGATCGTCTAATTGCTTTTGAATCTGCTGAATTACTAGATTTTTAATCTCGTCAGTTTGCTCGGCAATTCTCAGATTAACTTGCTCGTTAACTATTCGCGGAATTCGATTAACAAACAAATCGTTGAGATTTTTATTAAAGTAAGTAGCCCAAGATTGGAAATTTTGCTGGAAAGCCATCTCCATTTGTTGCGTTAGAGTTTTCATCATAAACTCTACCCGGGTTACTTGCATCGAAAGTTTTTTAGCTTGACTTTGAGAATTTTGCAGCAGCCATTTTTCTAAGTTTTCCCAGGAAGTGACAACTTCTTTTTCTTTCTGCTTTTCTTTCTCATCACTTATGCTTACCGAACTCTCAATTTGCGCCGCAAACTCCTTCCACATTTCCTCCATTTTACCTTGGTCAAAACGGAAGGTAAAAGGTTCCATGTTAATGTTAATCCCAATACCGCCCTCGGTACCGCCACCAACGACGCTAACCTTTTCTTGGATTACTGTAGGACTCGTGCCACTTTGGCTCCATGCCCGCTCTCGTTCTTGATATTTTTGATTCAGTTCTGACTGACTCAAAGTGTTTATTTCTAATGTTGTCGAGCCTTCGTTATCGTCTTTGTAGGTGTCGAAAAATAACCCCGTCAAAGTTGTTTTTTCTTTAATTTCGAGAACAAATTCGTCTTGATAACCGTTGAGAGAACACCAGCTTTGTTCCACTTCTACCCCGGTGAGTTTCGAGACAAATTTACCTTCGTTTACCCACACTAAAGCCCAAGGTTCTAACTTAAACTTTTGCTTATCCGAACCAGACCAATAAGTTGCATTGCTCTCGCGAATTTTTACCCGGTAATTACCCGGTTCTAATTCGATATAATTGCGCCCTACTTCCTGAAGAGTGGATAAATAACTTTCATCTAAAACGTAACAGTTTTTCTTCGCATCAACTGTTAACGTTCGAGGGGTAGAATATTGTTGTTGGCTGGTAATGGAAAGGGTGGCTGCACCTTTGTTGTCTTTATTGTTCGTATCGAAAAACAAAGCACAAACAACTGCTTTTTGTTTTACTTCCAACTGCAACTTGTCTTTGTAGCCATTTAAAGTCGTCCAAGTTGCCCCGGTTTCAACCCCAGTATTTTTGTTAATAAAGGTACTGCCATCAGCGCCATAAATCCACAGTAAAACAAAAGGTTCTCCTTCTGTTTTACATTTGGCGTAACTATAAACGCCGCTGACAATTTGGATGTCAAAAGTTCCTTGGTCTAACGTTAACGAACTCGCAACATTTTGTTGCAAGTTATTCATGCCGTTGCTATCAATAACGTAGCAATTTTTCTTAGTATCAATGGTTAAACGCTTCATGTTTTTGTGCTGGCTTTAGAATTTGACAGTTTTGAAAATTTTTCGCTAAGACTTTATGCCTAGATTAGTAGAAATCGCCACCCAAACCCTCTTTTTACCGAAGTCTATCATGGTAATTGGCTTATCTGGGAATCTGTAATAAAAGTTTACATTTTCAGAAAATCTCTCAGAAAACTTTGTTTTTATTGGCCCATACTAACTTTCTGAAAATTTGCAAAACAATTTTTAATTTTAAATTAGCCAACCGTAACTAACAAATTAGTTGTCAGTTGGAACCCAAAAAACATCTATCCAACCGTTGCTTCAGAATAGTTAATCAAAGGCAAAAACTGTAAATCGCGAGAATAAAAACTAGGAGGAAGTTTCAAACAATAAGCCGAAGGAACTACCTCAATTATCCACCAATTAAAAATATCTCGCATGGCGGCAGCAAAATCAGAAATTGCGTCCCCAGTCATGGCATCGTACAAAATATCTAAAATGGCATCGTAAGCAATTTTTGGTTCGAGAGTTTTTAGCAAGGCATAGAGAATATTATAGGCTTCATCCGTAGCTTGATAACTGCCAAACTCGCCCATATCTGGAAATAACTTATCCGCAAAATCTTCGGGAATTTGGACACCTTGGTTTATCCAGGAATCTACAGTATTTTGAACTTTTTCAAACCTACTTTCTTTGGGAAAATAGTTTTTAATTGTGGATTTAGTTGCCAAAGCTATTCCATAAGCCATATAAACATATCGCCGATGGGAAATAGTATTTTCTGGCATTCCAAATACTTTTAAAACATCTTCAAAAGCGGTTTCAACAGAACAGTTTCCTCCTCTTTCATATAAATCGTCATATTTGCGGTTCCAGACATTTTGAAGTATTAGTTTTAATTCTTCTGGAATATTGCATTCTGGGGGCAAGATAAATTCTTTGTAGTAACCTCGGTTAAATATTCTCATTTTAATCTCCAAATTTTCTATTTTGATAGAAAAGCAGTTAGTTACTATAATGGTGTTGTTGGGTTCCACTCCGTTCCACCCAACCTACAAACTAATGACTTTCTAAAACTCTATGAAAATTGAAACCTTAAAAAAGCGACTTAATAAAAATCGTCCCAAGATAACAGTTACTTTGCAAATACCAGAAGACGTTATCGCCGATTTAGAAAAACTCGTCCCCCTGCTAGGTTTTTCTAATTATCAATCTTTAATGCGAGCTTACATCGGTCAAGGAATGCGAGCAGATTTAGAACGATTTGATAATAATAAACTTTCTGCTTTAATTGCTAGTTTAAAACGTCGCGGGGTTAGCGATGAAATAATTAACGAAGCTCTTAACGAGGTAGTTTAAATAAGTTTAAATAGTGTATCTTAATTGGGAATTAAGAAACCAGGTTTTTTTGAAAAACCTGGTTTCTGAGATGCACAAAAACTGAGTTTTCAGGAAATACTTTACCGACTCTCTAGTATTATTTAAAACCAAGCTCGATCGCCCTCTTATAAAAATCGCTAGCCTCATGTACTTTCCCTTGTTTTGCCAAAGCATCACCGATATTTTTGTAAGACAAAGCCTCCTCTGGATAGAGATTAATAGCCTGGTTAAAAAGAGCGATCGCCTCCTCAATTTCCTCTTTTCTAACTAGCACTTCTCCCAAATAATTATAACCCAAACAAGAATTAGGATTAATTTCTAACGCCCGATTTAAAGCCTCCTCCGCTTCCTCAAACTTGCCGCGCTGGCTTAAAGCTTTGCCTAAAGTTAAATAAACTTCAATATCGTTTTCTTTACTTTCTAAAGCTAATTTGCATTCGGAAATCGTCCCGTCCATAAAGCCCAAACTTAGCAAAATTTTCGCTATTTCTAAATGTATTTCTCCCTCTTCTGGGGCAGTTATTAGCGCCAATTGATAAAAAATAACCGCCTCTTCTAACTTATCAAATTTAACTAAAATTTTTGCCAAGCCGGTTAAAATTTGATAATTATAAGGCTGAATTTCTAAAGCTTTATGGTAGAGGTTGAGATGATAAGGATTAAACTCTATCGACTGGCGATAAAATTTCAAAGAATCCTGTTGGTTTCCTTGATGTTTTCTCTTAAAAGCATCTCCTAACTTTTCAGCAATACCGGGTAAATTTGGTTCCAGTTTAAGCGCTTTTTCGTAACAAGCGATCGCCTCCTCAAACTCCCCTTTTTCTAACAACAAATCCCCCCTTTCCTGACAAAAGCGGGCTAAGTCTGGTATCATGTTGGGGACTTGGTGGCAGAGGGCGATCGCCTCCTCTAACCTACCTTGGGCCAAATATTCCTCTAACTGTTGTTCTAATTCCACCGACATCATTTCTAAATTCGCAATTAAAAATATATTTATTTCCCAATACCACTATAGTATTAAACTGCAACAATTCCCCTGGAGAACCATCAAAATGAAACTAGATTTAAGGAACCTTTGCCAGCAAAAATCGGTCGCCCCGCGAGGCGTCATTCATGTGGGCGCTTACGAAGGTAAAGACTTAAAAATATACGAAAATTTAGGAGTATCAAAAGTCTTATTTATCGAAGCAAACCCAGAAGCATTTAAACGCTTGGAAGAAAATATCGCCGATACCTCCATTGAAGTAAAAGCGGTTAACTGCGCCATTAGCAACCAAAACGGAGAGGTAGAATTTTACGTCTATTCTCTACCTAAAAGCAGTTCCATTTTACCCCTCAAATTGTATCGCAATATTTACCCTAATATTAAAGAAACTCAGAAATTAACTGTAGCCGTAAAAACCTTAGATAAATTATTAGAAGAACTCAACATCTCGCCCCAAGAATTTAATCTTCTCAGTTTGGATATTCAAGGGGCAGAATTATTAGCCTTGCAAGGGGCAACTAATCTCCTCAAACATATCGAAGCAATTAACACCAAAGTTTGTTACGAGGAACTCTACGAAGGCGGCGCCTTAATAGAAGAAATCGACCAATTTTTGAGGAAAAAAGGTTTCGGGCGACAGGCCGTAGCTAAACCCTATCATCCTTCTTGGGGAGATGCTTTTTATAGCAGGGAAGGAGTTCTTACTATGTCTGGTTTGGGTAAAACTGGCGACTTGGGAAATAAACTATTTCAGTATGGATTTTTACAAATATATGCCAGCGAAAATGGTTTTTTAGTGGAAACGCCCACTTGGATCGAACAGAAATTATTCGGTCATAACGACCCTCATATCTCCGAACAATTACCCCCAGTTATCGAGGAAACTAATAACCTTTCGGCAGCTAAATTTCCCAACAGCGATGAAGTATTTAATAATGTCGATATTGGCGGCGAGTTTCTCTATCATAGCAAATATTATGCCCCCCATAAAGAATATTTTTGCTCCTTATTTGAACCCGTGGAGGAAGTAAAAAATCAAGCCGAAGTTGCTTGGGAAAAGTTGCGATCGCGCGGCAAAACTATTATCGGTTTGCATCTCAAAGACACCCCCAAAGAATGGTATCAAAACTGGTTGTTAGGTTTGTGGGAAACTCTGGAGGAACCGGTTTTATTTATCGCCAAAAATGACGGCGAAGAATTGTCGCTGGATGAGTTCGCCGACTATAACCCGGTAACGGTAAAAGACTTAGAAATAGACTTACCAGAAACCGAGAATTATCTGGATTTTTATTTGTTGAGTAAATGCGATATTGTGGCGATCGCCAATACTCCCTTTTCCTTCGCCGCCGCCCTCCTCAACCGGCAAGCAAAATACTTTTTCCGCCCCCACTTCCCCACCGCCAAACTAATACCATTCGACCCTTGGAATAGCGAACCAATTTTCGATAGCGTCGAAGTGTCAGCGGAACCCCCACTAAACGCAGTCGCCGAGTCAAAACTGCGGGAAACTGAGGAGGAATTAAACGGAGTTAAGTCTCAACTGGAACACAGTCGCCAAGAGTTAGAAAATTCTCAATCTCAACTGGAACAAACCACCGAAGAGTTAGAAAATTCTCAATCTCAACGAGACCAAATCTTAGCAGAATTAGAAGCATCCCATACCCAACTTCAACAAACCCGAGAAGAGTTAGAAAACTCCCAATCTCAGCGAGACCAAATCTTAGCAGAGTTAGAAAGTTCAACTACTCAATTACAGCAAACCCAGACAGAATTAGAACAGACAAAAACCCAACTTCAACAAACCCAAGAAAAAGCTAACAACTTAGAAAACCAACAACAGCAAACCCAGACAGAATTAGAACAGACAAAAACCCAACTTCAACAAACCCAAGAAAAAGCCAATAACTTAGAAAGCCAACAACAGCAAACCCAAACAGAATTAGACAAAGCGCGTTCCGAATTACACGATACCAGGGAAGAACTAGAAATAACCCAATTTCAACTAGACGAAGTGCAAGCAGAATTAGAACAATCTCTATCCCAGTCCTACGGCAAAAAAGAAGATTTAGAAAGTCTCGAAAGCCAACTTCAACAAACCAAAGAAGAACTAGAATTAACTAAGTCTAAATTGGAACAAACCGAGGCAAAATTGCGACAAAATCCGACAGAAGGTTTACCCGGAAATTATGCAGTTCATATTAAAAATATGGCGAAAATATTGGCTGAAACAATTCCCGAGTAAAATAAGATTATGGCATTAATTTTTAGCTTGTCTGCTGAATGCGGTTCTCAACCAGAAACAGCCAAGAATTTTGCGAACTACTTTAATCAAATTTCTTGGCAACTTTCTAACGGCATTAACTCCATAAGTAATGCAGAAATTTTTAGAGACAGCGAAGATAACTGGTGGACGAGAGTATCTCCTACTGGTATCACTCAAGTAGGAATTACCACTCCAGAAGATGCCTATTATCTAACTGAAATTGGCATACTTCTCTATCAACATTTGCAATCTGCTCCATCATTTCGCTATGCTTTAGTAGGAGTTGAAGTTGATGAATTTCAAACTTACAGCGAACTGATAACAGCAACAGAACTACAAGATATTGACTTTCCCGGACTTGTACTTTCTGAAGCAATTTGGCAGCTAATTCATCGCCCGCCCGGTTTCCGAAAATTTGCTCCCGGATACGTCTGGAAACTTTACGAAGGAGAAGTTTTTCAACCTTTAATGGTATCATTGACTTTAAAGGAGAAACTTAACGAATTGCTCGCAGTTTCTATCTAAAAAACTAGGAGTTAGAAAAATGGGCATAACTTTTGCAAACATAGAACTAATTTCCGGCGACGATTTAACGCTGTTTCGTTTAGGTTATATTCCAGAAGAAAGAATTAAGCGAATAGAAGTTAAAGCTTTAGTTGATACTGGTGCTACAATGTTGGCAATTACCGAATCGATTAAAAATCAATTAAATCTGTTTAAAGTTGACGAACAACAAGCAGAATTGGGAGATGGTTCTTTTGTTAAATTGGAAATAGTCGGTCCGGTGGATGTCAGATTTGCAAATCGTTCTACAACTGTAAGAGCCATCGTAATTCCTAATGAAACCGACGTTTTATTAGGGGCTATTCCTATGCAAGATTTGGATGTTTTAGTTGACCCTAAAAACGAAAGGTTAATTGTCAATCCAGACAGTCCAGATATTGCTAGAAAGCTGCTTAAATAAAGAAGCGATTGTTATAAAAAATCTAGAGAATTGAGAAACCAGGTTTTTTGAAAAAACCTGGTTTCTGGGACACCAAAAAATGTGGTTATATACCCGTTATTTATTGTAAGCGATCGCCCCCTAGCACCAATTATTATTATCCCCTAAAAATCAACCCATGAAAAAAGCACTAATCTGCGGCATCTCCGGTCAAGATGGAGCCTATTTAGCCCAACTACTCCTCAATAAAGGATACTCCGTTGCCGGCACCTCCCGCGATGCCCAAATGTCAACTTTTAGCAACCTTCATCGGTTAGAAATTCGCGACAAAGTACAACTCGAATCGATGTCCTTAACCGACTTTAGAAGCGTCCTCCAGGTACTAACAAAAATCGAACCAGACGAAGTTTATAACCTAGCCGGTCAAAGTTCCGTAGGTCTCTCCTTCGAGCAACCGGTCGAAACCCTAGAAAGCATCGCCACCGGCACCCTCAATTTATTAGAAGCAATTCGATTTACTGGGGCACCAATTAAATTCTATAACGCCGGTTCCAGCGAATGTTTTGGCGATACCGGCGGCGAACCGGCAACCGAAACTACCCCTTTCCGCCCCAGAAGTCCCTACGCCGTCGCCAAATCTGCCGCCTTTTGGGAAGTAGCAAACTATCGAGAAGCTTATAATTTATTTGCCTGTTCCGGCATTCTTTATAACCACGAATCTCCCCTGCGGCCCCAACGATTTGTCACTCAAAAAATAGTCCGTTCCGTTTGCGAAATAGCTGCTGGAAGTAAGGATAAATTACACTTAGGAAATACTGCGGTTTGTCGAGATTGGGGTTGGGCGCCCGAATACGTCGAAGCCATGTATTTAATCTTGCAACAAGAGCAACCAGAAGATTATGTAATTGCCACCGGCGAGACTTATTCTTTAGAAGAATTTGTCGCCCAAACTTTTGCCGCCGTCGATTTAGATTGGCAAGAATATGTAATAGCAGATAAAAGTTTATATCGCCCCACAGATATTGCCGTGGGTAGGGGAAATCCTGCTAAAGCAAAACAAAAATTAGGCTGGGAAGCAAAATATAAAATGCCCGATGTTGTACGGATGATGGTAGAAGCGAGGCAGGCTAATTTTTAACCGTTAGTAGTAATCGCTTTAGCGATTTTTTAACCGTTAGTAGTAATCGCTGTCTTCGATAAAAATTGCTCAATAAAAAGCACTAAAGTCCTTACTACGAGCCCGGACCCCAGTTTTACCCTGGCCATTACCCAAAAGCCCATTCCAGATTAAAATTTAAAAGAATACGATCGAAAAACGTCCCAGAAAATATGCCAGGTAAGATTAAAAAAGGTTCCTTAGTCCGCGTCGTGCGGGAAAAGTTGGAAAACAGCCTAGAGGCCAAAGCTAGCGACTCTCGTTTTCCTCCTTATTTATTTGAGAGTCAAGGGGAAATAGTCGATACTCGCGGCGACTATGCCTTTGTCAAATTCGGCAAAGTTCCCACTCCTAATATTTGGTTGCGCTTAGACCAACTAGAGGAATTTCCTAACTAAAAACGTAGTTCGTAGGTTGGGTGAAGCGACAGCGCAACCCAACATCTTACCTTTGGGACTGTTGGGAGCCACTCCGTGGAGCCCGACCTACACGCTACTGCTACAAGAACGTAGGTTGGGTGAAGCGACAGCGCAACCCAACATTCTATCTTTCGACCTGTTGGGTTCCACTCCGTGGATCCCGACCTACAAACTACAAACTACAAATAAAAATCTCATGGGTATTTTTTCTATGGATAGTTCAACTCGCGTATCTGTTATTGGTGCGGGTAAAGTAGGCAGCACCATCGCCCAAACCCTCGCTCAAAAAAATATCGCCGATGTCATCCTCCTCGATGTCATCGAAGGTTGGCCCCAAGGAGTCGCCCTCGACCTGATGGAGGCCCGGGGAGTCCTCCGTCACGATCGCCAAATTACCGGCACCAACGACTATGCCGACACTGCCAACTCCGATATCGTCGTCATCACCGCCGGCAAACCCCGCAAACCCGGCATGAGTCGAGAAGAGTTATTGCAAATCAACTCCCAGATAGTAGTAGAAGCTGCCAAAAAAGCCAGCGCTGCTTCCCCAAACGCCATTTTCATCCTGGTAACTAATCCCCTGGATGTGATGACTTATCTCGCTTGGGAAAATGCCGGTTTGCCCAAAAACCGGATTATGGGCATGGCCGGAGTCTTAGACTCTGCCCGTTTCCAAACCTTTATCTCTATGGAACTGGGAGTCTCCATCGCCGAGATTAACGCCACCGTCTTAGGCAGTCACGGCGATTTAATGGTACCGGTGCCCCGCTATTCCACCGTTAACGGCATCCCCATTACTCAACTGATGGACGATGCCACTATCGAACGTTTGGTACAAAGAACCCGCACAGGTGGGGGAGAAGTTGTGGAATTAATGAAAACCGGCAGCGCTTATTATGCCCCCGCTTCTTCTGCAAGTTTGATGGTCGAGTCTATTGTTTTTAATCAGTCTCGAATTTTGCCTTGTTCGGTTTACTTGGAAGGGCAATACGGTTTGGAAGATATCTTTTTAGGAGTTCCCGCCATGTTGAGTCGGGATGGAGTTAGGAAAGTAGTAGAAATCGAGTTAAGCGATGCCGAAAGTAAGGCATTACACGACTGTGCCGGCAAGGTTCGTCAGAATATTGATAAGGCAAAAGAAATGTTAGCTGCCAGTTGATTTTTTCTGCTAAGAAACCCGGTTGGTAAAAAACCGGGTTTCTAATAGCAATAGGCCAAAACGAAAAATTCTTAATTTGTAGGTTGGGTGTAGCGTAGCGAAACCCAACATCTTCGTTCCACTACGTTCCACCCAACCTACACCGAAAATGGCGAAGGTATTGTAATAGGATGGGGCGATCGCTTAACATTAAAAACAAGACTTTTGAGGTAAGTTTATGAGTTCGCTAATCTTAGAAATTTCTGACGATTTAGCAGAAGCTTTACAGCTACCGCCAGGTGAAAGACTTTCCCGTCTCCGAGAGGAATTGGCAGTGCGACTTTATCAAAAAAGCTTGCTTTCTTTTGGCAAAGCCCGCGAGTTAGCGCAAATGAGCAAGTGGGAGTTTCACTGGCTGCTAGGTCGAGAAGAAGTCGAACGTAGTTACGACTTAGAAGAATTAGAAGCAGATTTGAATACTCTGGAGAATTTAAAATGTTAAGCGATCGCCAATTCTTCTATTTAAAAGGAAGCGATCGCTCTTTTTTTATCTCGCTTAGAAACCCGGTTTTTTCAAAAAACCGGGTTTCTCATACTCCCTACTTTTTTAAATCTATGCTACCATAAAAATATCTCTAAACAAGGAGGTAGTAAAATGGGTTTAGTTTATGCAGATATAGAACTGATTCGCGGAGCCGATTTAGTTCTGTTTCGAGAAGGTTATCTTGAAGAAGAGCAAATTCGGCGCATGAAAGTCTCCGCTTTAGTGGATAGCGGTGCTTATATGCTGGCGATTAATCAGCAAATTAAGACTCAACTTAACTTACAAAAAGTTGGCGAACAAGCAGCAGAATTAGCAGACGGCACCCAGACAAGATTAGAAATTGTCGGACCAGTTGAATTGCGGTTTGAAAATCGCCGCGCTAATGTCGATGCTATGGTTTTACCCGGTGATGCTGAGGTATTATTAGGTTCGATTCCGATGGAGGATATGGATGTTTTAATTGACCCGAAACAACAACGGTTAATTGTCAATCCAGAAAGTCCTTATATTGCTAAAAAGCATTTAAAATAAATCCTATTTTTATCGCAATAAAACTCGATTATAAACTAATAAAATGGAACCAGAATATCCTACAGCTAACGACTGGTATAAAGCCAATCGCCCCAAGTTAAAAAAATATCGTGGCGAATGGATTGCTTATAACAATCGAGGCGTAATTAGCCACCACCGAAATTATCGCCAAATGAAAGAAGGCATACCCAAAAATTTCTCTAATTTAGACTATGTAATCGAGCGCATTTTTGAAAGCGAATTTGTCGAACCAATTAAGTTTTATCCCGTGAGAATGAGAACTTTAAAAACTCACGATTGGCAACCAAAATATGAGGTAACGCTGAAATCTAAAGAATCTATTAAACTTAAAATGCTAGTCGATTCCGGTGCAGAAATGTCTTTGATAACCAAGGAATTAGGGTGCGATTTGGGGTGCGTTAAAGCAGGGGGAGAAATTAACAGTAAAGCCGAAGGAATTGGGGGAAGTATTGAATACCTATTGCGCCAGATAGAAATAGAGTTAGACGGTCATACTTTTAACGCCCCCGTCGCCTGGGCGCAAACAGATAATTGCGAGGAAAATCTTTTAGGAAGAGAAGTGGTTTTTGATTTGTTCGATATCGAGTTTAAACAAGCCGAAGAAACGATTATTTTTAAGCGGCGTCTATCGTGAAATGGGTATTCAAGAAACCCGGTTTTTTCCCAACCGACGAAACCCGGTTTTTTACCAACCTAAGAAACCCGGTTTTTTACCAACCGGGTTTCTAGCCCCACTCAAACCCGGTTTTTTACCAACCGACGAAACCCGGTTTTTTCCCAACCGGGTTTCTGGATTCCGAATAATGCCAATAACTAGGAGTATTAAGATGTTAATCCAAGAAAAAGCAACTACTAATCTTACAGAAAAACAGGATACTAAGTTAATGACTTTAGAGGAGTTTTGGGAGTGGTATCCCGATGGTTTTGATGGTAGATTTGAATTACATAATGGAGAAATTGTTAAAGTGCAACCTACTGGAACTCACGAAAAAGTAGCTGGTTTTCTGGCATCAAAGCTATCAGTTTATATCGAACGTCTGAATTTGCCATTTTTTATCCCCCGCCAAGGACTAATTAAAGCCATAGATTCGGATAAATCGGCTTATATTCCCGACGTAATGGTATTAGATGACAATGCTATGGAAAACGAGCCAACGTGGAATAAGCGATCGACTATTACCCAAGGCACGAGTATTAAATTAACCGTAGAAGTAGTAAGTACAAATTGGCAAGATGATTATTTAACTAAGCTGGCAGAATATGAAAAATTAGGGATAGGCGAATATTGGATAGTTGACTATTTAGGATTAGGAGGCAGGCGCTATATTGGAGACCCCAAACAACCAACTATTTCAGTTTATCATTTAGTCGAAGGAGAATACGCCCTAAATTTATTTAGAGGTCAAGATGTGGTAGGTTCGCCGACTTTTTCAGAACTAAATTTAACTGCCGAACAAATATTTAAGGTCGGGCAGTCTCAAGGTAATTCTGTCTGATGAGAAACCCGGTTTTTTGCCAACCGACGAAACCCGGTTTTTTGCCAACCGGGTTTCTGGCATCCACTAATAAACCCGGTTTTTTGCCAACCGGGTTTCTTGCCCCACTCAAATCTCAAAAACCGGCTTTCTGGGGCTCGCCGCTGGATGCTTAGGGCGATCGCTTTCTTCGTTCTTTTTAAACTTCCCAATCTTCAACTCTTAACTCGGATACCCGCTCGAATTCTCTGGTATTATGAGTCACTAAGGTTAAATTATTGACTATGGCAATGGCAGCAATTAGCAAGTCGTAAGGACCGATGGGGGTTCCTAATGCTGCTAAATTAGCTCGAATTTCTCCTGCTTTTGTTGCTGCTAGGTCGTCCAAAGGTAAGGAGACAAATAGGTTTAAAAATTCCTGCTGTCTGGCTAAGTTTCGCTTTGGATTGCCGCTGCGCATCGCTCCATAAAATAACTCAAATTTGACTGCGGAACAAACTGCGATGTCTTCTGGGGCGTTCGCTTCTAATTTTTCCCTCAGAATTAACGAACGTTGGTTTAAATAGATGACAATAACGTTGGTGTCTAATAAATAAAGCACTGGGATTTTTTAAGGGTCGAAAATTCCTTCTAATTTATCGTCTAATTCTGCTGAGATTCCACTTTCGTCTATTATTATCGGAGCGTCGGCACAACTGCCCCAAGTTCGGTTAAAAAAGTCTGGAGGCCATCCTCGATGTTTGGGCGTTTTTGCTTCTGGAGTAGGCTGAAATACTACCAAGACTTCTAATTGGGTGTTTTTTACTGCGTCTGGCATCTGCACTTTTAAGATGCCGTCTTCTCCTATATATGCTTTTAACTCAATATTTTGCATTGGGAATTGTTGGATAGATTAATTTTATTTTATCGTCAAGGTCCCCCATTAGTCACCGATCGCTCTTCGAGTAAAGTCATCCAACCTTGAAAGAGATCGCGAGGAGTTGGCAGTAAGCGAACATGAGGCATCTGGCAAATCCTTTTAATCCTGCTAATAGCCTCGGTTGGTTCTAGGGGTTTGGCTAAAATTGCAGGATTGGTAATATAGGAGTAAAATTCTGCCAAAACCTGCGATGAAACGCATAAAATTTCCGTTTCGCTGGGTCTCAATACCTCCAATGCAGTCCTGTGTTGGGGAGCCCGAGTATTGGCAACGTAGGCCAGAACGTTAGTGTCGAGATAAGTTCTTTTAAGTTCTATGGCCATAAAGCATACTACGATTAAAGGGCTCAAGGATTTCGCTTTCAAAAAACAACGGGCTTAAATCGAATGTCGATCGCTCCTTTTCTGTTAATGGTGTGCGATCGCTATTAATAGCTTTAAATGTTTCTATCATCCCATAAATACGATCGATTTGTTCGGGAGTGAGTCCGCTAACATCAATGGTTTGAGTCATTTTGGATTAGGATTGAATAGGGTTTGATAATATTTTAGTACAAATCTCGCATCAATATTTATCCCCCGCCAGAAACCCGGTTTTTTCCCAACCGGGTTTCTGGCCCCGCTCGGAAATCCTGGTAGTGTTAAGATTAACGAAGAGAAGTAATAACGATTTTGGCGCGGTCTTATGCTGAAAACGCTTTGGGCTACTGTTCGAGAAGGAAAAATTGAATTGCTCCTGCCAACAGAGTTAGCAGAAGGAACTCAACTGCTGGTGACTTTTCTTCCCGATGATGGGGCAGAGTTTTGGCTATCTGTCAGTCAGGTTTCTTTAAACTCTGTTTGGGATAACGATAAGGACGATATTTATGCCGAGTTACTCCAAAAATGATGTGGTTTACGTTAGCTATTATTTTTTGTAGCTTTGATTAATGCTGTACGAGATTGAATTTGCTGAGTCTGTTAAAGCACAATTAAAAAATTTATCTGCCAGAGAAAGAAATTTAATTTTTGATGCTATTGAAGAGCAGCTTGTCAGCGAACCATTAACTCCTGCTAGGAATCGTAAGTTATTGCGTCCAAATCCTCTGGCACCGTGGGAGTTACGCTTGGGAGATTTACGGATTTTTTATGAGGTGGTTGATGAGGAACCCAATCTAGTTAGGGTCTTAGCTATTGGCAAAAAAGAAGGAAATAAACTATTTATTGGAGGTCAAGAGGTTTCGCTATGATTAAAACTATTGAGCTTTCTACTGCGTCTCAACCTTTAGCGGATTATGCAGAAGATTTTAGAGATAAAACGGTTGTTTTAACTTTGAACGGTAGGGCTTTTGCTGCTGTTGTTTCGCTGAAAGAGCTAGATTTAGAATCTTCTTCCTTAAGCGAAAATCCCGAGTTTATGAAGATTATTGAGAAGGCAAGAGAAGAGTTTGCAACTGGTAAGCGAGTCTCTTTGGCTGAGATGAAACGGGAAATGTTGGGCTAGTTTTTTTTCTTTTGCCCCTTCAATACCTCCCCTTTCATAAATCTATGAAGAAACCCGGTTTTTGTTTTTTACCAACCTGGTTTCTGGCATCCACCAAGAAACCCGGTTTTTTGCCAACCGGGTTTCTGA